>JBEATV010000063.1:0-4219 GCA_041161815.1 Actinomycetota bacterium
ACGATTAGGACATCCGACGCGGGGTGGAGCAGCTCGGTAGCTCGCTGGGCTCATAACCCAGAGGTCGTAGGTTCAAATCCTGCCCCCGCTACTAGTCCATAAAAAAAGGCGCTTAGATCACTAAGCGCCTTTTTTATTTCTACTTCTTTACTTCTTCTCCGGATCTTTCTTCTTTGGGTCTGACATACGTCCGGGGTGTGCAATTGCTGTGGGGTCCTTCTTGGACTTAATCAAGCTGGCAATCGTGGAAATCAAGAGGATCGAACCAATAACAGCTAGTGAGAAATTAGTCGAAATCTTAGGAACGCTCGCCCATTCTTCGTGAGCCCAGACCAACACGAGCTTGATACCAATAAAGATGAGAATAGAATGAAGGCAAGTCCCATCGAGAGGTAAATCAACTTCTTCACCAGGTTCTTGATTAGGAAGTAGAGCGCTCTAAGACCAAGTAGAGCGAAGGCGTTGGCAGCAAAGACTAGGAATGGCTCTTGCGTCACGCCAAAAGTTGCAGGAATGGAATCCAATGCGAAGAGAAGATCTGTAGCTCCGATAGCCAACATCACAAGAAGCAGTGGAGTTGCTACGCGTTTTCCATTTTCGCGGATGAAGATCTTTCCGCCATGAAATTCATTTGTGAATGCAAACTTACGCTGAGCAAACTTGACGATGAAGTTTTCTGAAGGGTCGGGATCCTCATCCCAGTGCTGGAATAACTTGACTCCAGTCCAGAGCAAGATTGCGCCGAAGATGACGAATGTGAAAGAGAATGCGGCAAGAGCAGCAGCGCCAAGGGCAATGAAGATTGCACGCATGATGAGAGCGAGGACGATTCCAACCATCAAGACCCTCTGGTGGTAGATCGATGGGACCGCAAAATTCGTAAGGATGATGAGGAAGACGAAGAGATTGTCGACTGAAAGCGACTTCTCAACTATGTAAGCGGCGAAATATTCCTTACCGAATTGGCTACCGAATTCGTTCCAGACCCAAGCGCCGAAGATGATTGCAACGGCGATATAGAAAACTGACCAGAATGTCGCTTCCTTGAAAGAGACATCATGCGCTTTTCGAGTCGATGTGAGAAGGTCAAAGAGGAGCAGACCAATAATGAGACCAACAGTAATGAGCCAAGTTTCAGTCGTTAAATTCACGCCGCGAGCGTAGTGGCGCGATTGAGTCTAAGCGAATTTAGAACCACGAAAAGACTGGACGCGGCCATTGCTCCACCGGCATACATCGGACTTAACAAGCCAAGTGCTGCGATAGGTATTCCAATGACGTTATAGATGAAGGCCCAACCAAGATTTGCTCGGACAATTCTCAGGGTATTTTTCGAAAGATTTAAAGCCAAGATCGCGGAAGCCAATTGTGGACGGAGCAGGGTTATGTCTGCACTGGCTATTGCGGTATCTGTTCCAGTTCCAAGGGCCATACTGAGATCGGCCTCTGATATTGCAGCAGCGTCGTTGATGCCATCTCCAATCATTAAGACCTTTTCACCGCTGGAACGAAGCTCTTTAATCTTGGAAATCTTTCTTTCTGGCGAGGCCAGTGCAATCACATTCTTGGTGGGGATTCCTACTTCGATTGCAATCTGGTGAGCCGCCGCTTCATTGTCGCCCGTTATTAACCAAGTTTCGATCTGGCGACTATGGAATGCTGCAATAGTTTCGGCGGCATCGCTACGTAGTGAATCTCCAACCTCAAAAACTGCCGATGCAATTCCATCAACAGCAACGAGAGCAATGGAGTTACCGCGTAATCGAGCAGCAGAGATTGCAGATTCAATTTCGGGATGCAGTGAGATTGTGGCTCGTCTGATTGATTCAGGTGTACCAATCAGAACAGGCATCTGCCGATCTCCGAATGTGACTCGAGCCGCAACACCTTGACCAGGCGTATCGACAAAATCTGAGATCTTCTTGCGCGCGATTCCTTGTTGAGATAAGTGTTGTGTGATTGCTGAGGCGATGGGATGTGAACTTTCATTTTCTAACGCGTGGACTGCCATCAAGAGTTCATGTGTAGTCACTCCAGCCGAATCCTTGCCAAGATCAGGAATCGTGATGTTCTGAACCTTCATCACGCCAGTCGTCAGAGTTCCAGTCTTATCAAATACAACTGTGGTGATTTTTGGAGCAATTTCAAGCGAAGAAGTCTTCCGTAGGACGATTCCTTGCGATGCGCCTTTGCCCGTAGCAACGAGCAGTGCAACCGGAGTTGCAAGACCTAGAGCGCATGGACACGCAATGACAAGTAAGGCAACAGCAGCTCGGATGGAATCTTGGAGTGGATTTCCTAGCGCGAGCCAGGTTGCCAGAGTTGCAATAGAAAGAAGCATCACAATCGGCACAAAGACGCTACTAATGCGATCTGCCAGCTTCTGAATAGGAGCCTTTTCACCTTGAGCCGTCAGTACCATCTTGGTGATGCGCGCTAATTCAGTGTCATTTCCAACTCGGCGCGCTTGGATAACGATTCGACCATTCTTATTGATTGCTCCAGCGATGACTTCTGTCCCTGGCGCTACATCGATAGGAAGTGATTCTCCAGTAAGAAGTGAATTATCAATTGCGCTGACGCCCTCGACAATCACGCCATCGGTAGGAATGCGATCACCAGGTCTCACAACGCAGAGCTCGCCAATCTGAAGGTTCTGGATTGGTGCGCGAACTTCCTCGTTGCCGCGCAAGATGGTTACTTCTTTCGGATTCAAGGAAAGCAAATGTGCAAGTGTCGAACCTGCTCGTTTCTTGGCGCGTGATTCGAGATATCGTCCCAGAACGATAAATGTCACAACAGATGCAGCGACCTCAGCATAGATATCGCCAGCGCCCGTTGAATTAGCGTAGATCGACCAACCAAAAGCGCTGAGCGAACCAAGAGATATCAAGTTGTCCATTGTGGGGTGAGCGAGATTGCGCAACGCTGCGCGATGAATTGGCCACGCAATGATGAGGACCACAGGAGCCGTCAGTCCGATGACGAGCCAACCAGTTGGAGAATAAAGCGGGGCAGGTAGGTTGAAATTCTCAAGTTGTTGCAGGATGAACTCATCAATTCGATAGTGAAGTTGATGCCACATAGAAAAGACGACAACCGGAATAGTAAGTAGAGCTGAGAGCAAGACTCGGAAGCCAAGTCTCCTACTTTGCGAGAAACTCTCCATTTCATCTGTGCGAAGCTTCGCTGAATATCCCGCTTTTGAAACTGCCTCAATCAGAGTTTTTGATCCCGTTCCCTCTGGAACCAAGATATGGGCAGTTTCGGTTGCCAGATTGACGGTGGCACGAGCCCCAGGAACTTTATTGAGAGATCGTTCAACAGTCGCAACGCACGAAGAGCAGGTCATGCCAGAGATAGAGAGATCTATCTGTTCTAACGCTTCTTGGGTAGTGTCTTGTTTTTCGCTCATGATTTCAAAGCTCCTATAAAGACTTCATGAAGGTGGCGGTTAGTTGATACACCGCTCTTCCCAAAAGGCCCCTCATTATTGTCGAGATCCGAGAAGCGCCCACCTGCCTCTTTGACAATGATCGCAACTGCGGCCATATCCCAGAGCGCCAAACTTGGTTCGGCTGCGATATCTACTGCACCTTCAGCCACCAACATATGCGACCAAAAATCTCCAATACCTCGGACTCGCCAAGCACGTTCCATAAATGCCAGATAGAGCTCACGTTTTTCTCCCCACCCAACAAGGTCAGAGAATGAAAGTGAAGCATCATTGAGACTCTTCACTTGAGAAACCGAGATCTGTGTTGCTGGCCCACCATTTACTTCAGTGAATGCTCCGAAACCTTCAGCTGCATACCAACGGCGAAAGAGCGCTGGGGAACTCACCATCCCCGCAATTACGCGATCGACTCCGCTCTCATCGCGATGAACTAATCCAATCAGAGTTGCCCAGATGGGAACTCCACGCAAGAAGTTCTTCGTACCATCAATCGGATCAATTACCCAATAGCGAGAACCGCTTCTGATTTCTTGTGAGTTTCCAAATTCTTCACCAACAATTGCATCCGAAGGTCTTTCCGTGGCCAATATTTCACGGATCTTCTTCTCAACAGCGCGATCAGCATCCGTGACCGGAGTTGCATCTGGTTTCGTCTCTATTTGAAGATCTTGAGCATGAAAGCGATCAATTGAGATCTCATCACTGGCATCAGCAAGAACTTTGAGTAGCTCAACATCGCTGAGGAGATCGCCGGGATATTTC
>JBEATV010000064.1:0-6004 GCA_041161815.1 Actinomycetota bacterium
AACTTGGATGACTTTGAGGAAGTGCCTGAAGCAAAATCTGCACTTTCAACCAGGGCGACGCTCAATCCACGCGATGCGGCATCGAGAGCGATACCGACGCCATTGATGCCACCGCCGACGACCAAAATGTCGAATTCTTCGCGGGCCAATTCCGCCATAGCCGCAGAGCGCTGTTCGGCATTAAGGCTCGAATTCGAAAGTGTCACGGGCTTAGGATACGCGCTATGGCTTACATCGGCTCACTCGATCAGGGAACCTCTAGTACTCGCTTCATTGTCTTTGATGAATCCGGAAAGATCGTTGGGCAACATCAATTAGAGCACACTCAGTTTCTTCCGACTGCAGGCTGGGTAGAACATGACGCCGCCGAAATCTGGAACCGAACTCAAGATGTTATTACGGGCGCTCTCAAAGCCGCTCGAATCTCCGGCGCTGACCTCGCCGCCATAGGAATCACCAATCAACGTGAGACAACCGTCATTTGGGATAAAACAACCGGCGCTCCCCTATCTCACGCCATCGTCTGGCAAGACACTCGCACAACAGAATTCCTCAACTCTTTGAGCGAAGAAACCAAAGGAGTAATCACACATAAGACTGGTTTAGCAATTGCTCCATACTTCTCGGGTAGCAAGATCAACTGGTTACTCAACAATGTCCCTGCAGTCTCAGAAGCGCTCAAAGAAGATCGTGTGCTGGTCGGAACCATCGACTCGTGGCTCTTATGGAACCTCTCGGGTGGAGCGCGCGGCGGAGTTCACTTCACCGATGTCACAAATGCCAGCCGAACTCTCTTGATGAATCTAGAGACTCTGGATTGGGATGATGAATTACTCAAGATTTTTAACGTTCCACGTTCCATTCTCCCCACCATTAAATCTTCCTCAGAGATCTACGCCACAACTGATCCATCTGGTCCACTGGGTAGTTCAATTCCGATTTCGGGAATTCTCGGAGATCAACAAGCTGCGATGGTTGGACAGGCATGTTTCGAACGTGGCGAATCGAAGACAACATACGGAACTGGCAACTTTGCTCTCCTCAATACCGGGACCGAGATTGTTCGCTCGAAGAATGGTCTGCTCACAACAGTCTGTTTCAAATTTGGCGAAGAGAAAGCGCGCTATGCGCTAGAAGGCTCAGTCGCAGTCACAGGTTCAGCAATTCAATGGCTCCGCGATCAATTACAGATTATCTCGAGCGCTCCAGACATAGAAGCTTTAGCCAAGAGCGTTGCTGATAATGGCGGCGTTTACTTTGTCCCCGCGTTCTCCGGGCTCTTTGCTCCTTATTGGCGTAATGATGCTCGAGGAGTTGTCGTGGGCTTGACCCGCGCTGCAACAAAAGCGCACTTGGCTCGCGCAGCGCTAGAAGCGATCTGCTACCAAACGCGGGATGTTCTTGATGCGATGTCTGCTGATAGCGGAGTAAAAGTTCCTGAGATGCGTGTTGATGGTGGCATAACCGCTAATGCTCTTTGCATGCAGATGCAGTCCGACATCATGGGCGTTGATGTCGTGCGTCCATTGATAATTGAAACAACAGCTCTCGGAGCTGCTTATGCCGCAGGACTTGCGGTTGGTTTCTTCAAAGATATCTCTGAACTTCGCGCCAAATGGCAAGAAGGACGACGTTGGAGCGCCGATAAAGAGAGTTCGCTTGCCACCACCGGATACAAGAACTGGAAGAAAGCGATCGAGCGAACCCTTAATTGGCTCGACTAAAGCTGGGAAATCTCCAGCAGTAACGCGGATTCTGGGCGCAAAATCGGAGCTGGTAATCCAACGCTCTTGAGCGCAGCACCGCTCATGACAGCGCCGCTTTCTAGCCAAGTTGGTGGAGTAATGGCCATAAATGCTGGCGCACCTGCGCCAAGTACAACGCTGACTTTGTAATTCTTCTCAGAATCAAGGCCGCGGAATGTCAGTTTTGGTGCGTGCGACGCCACGATTGGCTGCAATTGAACATAGGAGAAGAGCGCCTTCTTCTTATCCTGACTGAGAACTCCGAAAAGGTAATGACTCTCATCGGGATAATCCATTCGAATCATCTCGCCGTTATGAATCAATGAGCGCTGCGATTTGTAGAGATTAATCCACGAGGTCAACGCTGCGAGGTCATCGGATGAAAGCGCAGTGAGATCTCGCTCTAGTCCTGCATGACCAAAGAGCGCAGTAGCAGCACGGAATGCAAGTGTGAGATCTCGACCTGTTTGGTGTCCAGGATTAGATCCAATATGAGTGCCTAGAAGTTCTGGCGGAATGAATTGCATTGTCCAGCGCTGCATTCTCTGACGCTCGAGAGCATCATTATTGTCACTCGTCCAGAATCGATCAACCAAGTCAATGATTCCAAGATCAATTCGTGCGCCACCTGATGCACATGACTCAATCTCTAGTCCTGGATGGCGCCGTTTTAATTCTGCAAATAAACGATAGAGCGCTTGTGTTTGCTTTCGCGCAGCAGGCTTGCCAAATGATCCTGCGTCAATCAACGTACGATTGTGATCCCATTTGATGTAAGAAATTGAGTGATTTTTCAAGATTGCGCTGGTCTGTTCGAGTACATGCGCAAGTACTTCGGGGATACTGAGATTGAGTACGAGTTCATGTCGCCAGGTAGGTGGAACTCGACCTTCAACGTTCAAAATCCAATCAGGATGCGCGCGATACAAATCTGAGTCTGGATTGACCATCTCGCCTTCAAACCAGAGTCCAAACTCCATCTTCTTAGCGGTCACGTAATCAACGATGCCCGTCAGTCCTTGTGGCCACATCTCTTTGCTGATGACCCAATCACCAAGGCCGCTGCGATCATTACGTCGCGAGCCAAACCAGCCATCATCAAGTACGACACGTTCAACGCCAATTTCAGCCGCAATATCGACAAGCTTTCGAACCTTTGCCTCGTCATGATCGAAATAGATTGCTTCCCACATGTTCAATGTCAGTGGTCGTGGTTTCTTGGGATGAACACTTCGAGCGCGTAAGTGGCCATGAAGTGTCTTTGCTAACCCGTCCAAACCAGCGTTTGAGTACCAGGCGAATAACTCTGGCGCTGTGTAGGACTCCCCAGAATTCAAAATAACTTCGCCCGGCAACAAAACTTCAGCCGCGCCGATGCTCTGGACTCCTTCATAGTTCTTCTCAACGCAATATTGTGAATCCCCGCTCCAAGCCAGCGATACCGCCCACGCTTCTCCGGAGGCAAAATTTGTATCCGCATTCAGCGCAATCTGACCAATCGTGTAATTATGTCCGCTGCGACCTTCATGTGAGTCGCGCACCCATCGCCCAATTGCAATATCGCGACGTTGCGGATTGCGCTCATTGGACCAGCGTCCAGCAAAATCCAAAGTTTGAGTTGCTCGATCACTTAATGGAAGCCAATAGAAAAGTTCATTGAGTGTGTAGGCATCACCCTGATTGGTCAGAATCATCTGAGACTTCAGCACACCGTAAGAATCAAGAGCGCCAATAATGTGAATAGTGAGTTCGGCTGCTAAATCCTTTAACTCTGCAGTGAATGAAGTTTTTGTACTCTCAAGTTTTGTCACATCAAACTTGGTAGACCATGCAGCGGCATTTCGATGACCAGAAATTGTTGGATATCCCAGCCATCCACGTGAGTGTTCCCGCATGATGCCGGGATTCTGAATCTCATCGTAATCGCTATGAGCTACCGAACGATCAAATGGAATTCCAGAAAAGTCGCCTGATATTGACTCGCCCCAATAGCGAATCACGAGCGCACCATTGATTACTTCGAGGAAAAGATCGACGCCACCATTGGAGAGATGGGCGCTAGTCGAACTCTGCGCTGAAGTTGAGTGCAACGGTGAAGACATACGGGTAGAGTAATAGGCATTATGGCGACCAAGAAACTCGGCGCAGGTGTGGTGCGCACCGGCCATAGACCAACGCCCCGTTGAGGAACAACCGCTCATCGGCGAGATGCGCTTGGATCCGCTCAACAACGAATGGGTAGTTATTGCGGCACACCGACAAACTCGAATCTTCCTGCCACCTAAAGAGCTCAACCCCCTTGCCCCGAGCCGTCCAGGATTTTTAACCGAAATACCCGAGAGTGATTACGAAGTTGTGGTCTTTGATAATCGCTCACCTTCTCTCCGGCCCCCGTCAGCTGAATTCTCAGCGCCATCACATCCAGATTTTCAGACTCCCCCAGTTCCTGCAGCCGGCAAGTGTGAGGTTGTCTGCTTTACCTCTAATTACGACTCATCCTTCAAAGATTTAAGCCAGACACAGATTCGAACAGTCCTAGAAGCTTGGCGCGATCGCACTGCTGAGTTATCTCAAGTTCCGTATATCGAACATATTGCGCCCTTTGAGAACCGCGGCGAAGAGGTTGGCGTAACGCTCAATCATCCGCACGGCCAGATCTATGCGTATTCCTACCTCCCACCAAAAACTGTGCGGATGCTCGAAGTTGCACAAGCGCACCTAGCAAAGACTGGTCGCGTTCTCTTGGATGACATCGTCGCTCGCGAATTACAGGACGAAGTTCGCATCATTTCTCAAAACGAAGAGTGGATAGCTTACGTTCCTTACGCATCTCGCTATCCCTTTGAGATTCATCTAGCTCCGCGTCGCAGCGTCACTGATTTTGTTGCGCTGGATGAAAAGGCATGTTCTGCTTTTGCTCCCATCGCAAAAGAAGTATTACAGAGACTTGATGGCGTCTTTGGAGTCACAATGCCCTACATCGCATCCTGGCATCAAGCTCCTGTCCGTCAAGGTCGTGAAGCGCTGCGACTCCACTGGCAGATCCAGAGCATCCGTAGGGCCCCTGGAAAATTGAAATATCTCGCAGGATCCGAATCAGCATTTGGCGCATTTATGATGGATCTCAAGCCAGAACAGTCTGCCCAACAGTTACGAGATGTTGCGCTCTAATCGTGAAAATAGGTAGCGCTTTTCATTCTGTATTTCACTCAGAGCCTGAGGTAATTGCTCAAGCTCCTGGGCGCGTCAATCTCATCGGAGAACATATCGACTACAGCGAAGGCTTTGTACTTCCCTTTGCTATCGATGCAGTCACCCAATGTGCAATCTCTAAACGAAGCGATGACAAAGTCCGCATTGCTTCAGCTCAACAAGCAGGTGAAGTCCTCGAAACTACGCTCTCGGCAATCGCCTCCCTATCGGGCGATGGCTGGGCGCGTTATGTGTACGGCGTTATCTGGGCGCTGGATATCGATTGCGGAATTGATATCTATATCGATGGAAAAGTACCGCTGGGCGCTGGATTGTCCTCATCTGCAGCTTTGGAATGCTCAATTGCAACCGCACTTAATCACTTATTTCACCTTGAGAAATCCCTCTCTGACTTAGCGCTCATTACCCAACGCGCCGAGAACAAATATGTCGGCGTTCCCTGCGGAATCATGGATCAATCAGTTTCGCTCATGGCCAAAGCCGGCTACGCACTTCTTCTTGATTGTCGCGATCTTTCAACGCGACACATTCCAGTCGATTTTGCTGGCGCTGGACTGCGCCTGCTCATCATTGATACTCAAGCACATCATGCATTGGTTGATGGTGGTTATGCCGAGCGCCGCGCTTCATGCGAAGAGGTCGCTCGCATCATCAAAGTGAAATCCATGCGCGAACTTTCTATGGAAATTCTCGTGGCGCATCAGAATCAACTCTCTCCAACCCAATTTAAACGCGCTCGTCATGCCGTCACAGAAATTGATCGCGTACTCAATGCTGTCGAGAGACTGGCCGCCAAAGACTTTCTAGCATTTGCAGAATTACTTAACCAGTCACACGCCTCTCTCCGCGATGATTACACCGTCTCATGTCCCGAACTCGATCTTGCAGTCGATACTTCGCTTATATTTGAGCGACCATTTGTGTTTGCGTGTGCGGGTGCGTTTACTGGGGCGTTTACGGTTTGATTTTCTCTTCTTATAACCGCCATTATGATCAGGGTCATTATCAGTATCAGTATCTGTTGATATCTTCATTCTTTTATAATC
>JBEATV010000029.1:0-10426 GCA_041161815.1 Actinomycetota bacterium
CCCGGTTTTTGGAATCGATCAAAGAGTTGAATGCTTTCCAGCAATTCACCCGCGCCCGCAACAAGAGCGGCTTCTACTTCTGCAGCTGTGACTGACTGATCAACAAAGAGTGAAATATCTTGAATAGCCGCCGGCATAGTGTTCACTGGCACCGCCTTGACGCTCTCGGTGAATCCAATACCATCCACAATCAATGCAAACGCGACAGTTCGTTCTGGCAACGAGAGCGCTGATGAAATTCGCGGATGGATCTCGCCGGCATGAGCTACTGGCTTATCATTCACACGAAACTCAGCGCAACGACCGGGATGCCATGGCGCAAGTTCTACGTTATGAACCGTGAAGGTGTTACCTGTGGAACTGATGAGTTCAGAGACCAAATCAAGTGCATCTATCCATTCAACTGATCGTCCTTTGCCCCACCAACCAGAACTGACGAATTCACCAGCTATTACTCCACCAATATGGAGAGCTTGTCGCGGAACGCTCTCGTAGATCTTCTTGATCTGTGCATGGGTTGGACGTTGTGAAGTACTAATCTCACCGGGGCTAGATAACTTCTCTGTGTTTCTAAAAATCGCGCCAGTTTCAAAGAGAGCGACCGACTTCTCTCCACGTGCAAGATTTCGCGCAGCAGCCGAGAGTAGCCCTGGGGTTAAGTGCGTTCGCAAATGAGGATACTCATCAGACATTGGGTTAGCGATCGTGAAAGTCTTAGCTCGATCTCCAGTGAAACCAAAGAGTTGCATCTGGGCATCACTCACAAATGGGTAATTATGAACTTCTACCAGTCCGCGATGTGCAAGCAGTTGCGCCATCAATCGTTTTCTCTGCTGGAGATGGGTTAGGCCTGTTCTACCACTCTTGGGTAATTTAACTGAAGGCAAAATCGATGGAATACGATCGTAGCCATAGAAGCGCGCAACTTCCTCTGCAAAGTCAGGTAGGTCATTGAGATCACCGCGCCACGAAGGGATCGTCACAACCCAGTTCTTGCCAGTCTTGCGCAATCCACAACCAATCTTGGTGAGCGCTTGTTGGACTTCTTTATCAGAATAAGAAGTTCCTATCAGTGCCGAAATGGCTGCCGAAGAAATAGCTGCCGTACGTTTCTTAGAAGGTGAGGTTTTGCTAGCTGTGCCGATGTACTGAGCTCCAGCATGTTCAATGAGTAACAAGGCAGCCCTAGCCGAAGCAATCTCTGCGAGCGCAGGATCAACTCCTCGCTCAAAGCGCCGCGATGCTTCGGAACTCAAAATATGACGTCGAGAATTTCGGGCTACCGACATGGAATCAAAATGCGCTGCCTCCAGAGCAATCGAGACTGTGAATTCTGTGACTTCCGAATCAAGACCACCCATTGTTCCAGCAAGCGCCAAGGGCTTCTTATCGTCGGCAATAAGCAGATCATCCTGTGACAATTTTCGTTTCTGATTATCGAGCGTGACAATTTCTTTGAACTTTCCAGCTCGCTGCACACGGAGCGTACCTGCAATTTTCGCAGCATCGAAAGCGTGTAGTGGTTGGCCAATCTCCAACATCACATAGTTCGTGATATCGACAGCAACGGAGATTGGTCTCATTCCGGCTTGCGTAAGACGTCTTGCCATCCAACCTGGTGTGGCACTTAATGGATTTACATTGGTTAGTGTGCGCAGGAAAATTCGATCTGCTCCACTTTTATCCGAAATCAATACTGGTGTAATTTTCCCGCGCTTCTTCTTTTTCTCCAGCGATGCAACCAACGCTCTTCCGTTAACATCCTTGAATGCAACTCCTAGGGACATAGCAAGCTCTCGAGCAGCACCGCGTACGCTCATCGCATAACCCCGATCAGGATTTACTGCAATATCGATGATTGGATCATTAGCCCCCAATACGCCAAGGGCTTCAGAACCAACCTTCACCTTTTCATCGTCAATAACAATGATTCCGTTGTGGTCGTCTCCTAAGCCGAGCTCTCGCGAAGAACAGATCATGCCGTTGCTGGTCTTGCCATAAGTTTCACGGGCAGAAATCGCAAAGTTCCCGGGAAGTATGGCCCCAGGTAGTGCAACTACGACCAAATCGCCAATTTCAAAATTTGTAGCGCCGCAGATTACGTAACGGATCTTCTTTTCGCCACAATCAAGTCCAACATATCGAATCGGTTTCTTGTGGCCGGTTAGCTCTTCGATCGAGTCGACGCGTCCAATAACTAATGGACCTTTGATGTTCGCAGCCGGATTATCAACGCCTTCGACCTCGAAACCCACTTTGACGAAAGCTTCAACAATCTTTTCGACCGTAATGCTCTTTGGAAATGCAACGAATTCAGATAACCACGAGAGAGGCAGTTTCATCGCGCACCTGTGCCAAACTGACGAGAGAAACGCACATCGCCCTCAACTATGTCGTGCATATCTGTGATGCCGTGACGAACCATCAACGTGCGCTCAAGGCCCATTCCAAATGCAAATCCAGAGTAGATATCGGTATCAATTCCACATGCCTGCAGAACTTTGCGGTTGACCATCCCACAACCGCCCCACTCAACCCAACGTCCGTTGTAGAAAAAATCAACTTCTGCGCTTGGTTCAGTGAATGGAAAGAATGATGGTCTAATTCGTGTAGTCACATCAGGACCAAAGATTTTCGCTGCGAAATGATCGAGTGTTCCTTTGAGGTGCGCCATCGTAATTCCCTTATCAATGACCAGGCCCTCAACCTGATTAAAAACTGGCGTATGAGTGGCATCAAGTTCGTCTGCGCGATAGGTACGTCCTGGGCAGATTACATAGATTGGCGGTTCATTTTCGAGCATGGTTCGGATTTGAACCGGCGATGTATGCGTGCGCATCACTAAGCCAGACGACAACGGTTCGATGAAGAAGGTGTCTTGCATCGTTCGGGCTGGATGATCGGCAGGAATATTTAGGGCATCAAAATTGAGCCAGGAAGATTCCATTTCGGGACCCTCTTGGACTGTGTAACCCATGCCAATGAATAGGTCAGAGATCTCGTTACTTAAAATTGTTAATGGATGCAATGCGCCTCGAGGACTCCTGTTTGAGGGAAGCGTTACATCGACCCGTTCTTCGATGAGCACTTTACTGTCGCGTTCAACAATCAAGGCTTTTTCACGATCATCAAAAGCTTGATTGATATTCGCTCGAGATGTACCTATGACTTTGCCCATAGCTGCGCGTTCTTCAACTGGCAATTGACCAAGACTCTGGTTGGCACGCGCAATCGGTGAACGATCTCCGACGAAGGTAATTTTCACTTCACGGAGTTGATCAAGGGAATTGGCCGAAGCAATAGCCGCAAGGGCTGCGGCTTTGATTTCTTCGACTTCAGCGTTATTCAACGACACCGGGGAATTCTACTAATTCATTGGTTGATTGGGCGTTATTTTCGAGCTGCGGTTACGGCGTACATGACAACAGAGGCTGCAGTCGCAAGATTGAGGCTTTCGGCCTTGCCTGAAATAGGAATGGCGACTCTCTTCGCTCCGAGGCTCTCGCAGACTTCGGAGGGAAGTCCACGTGCTTCATTTCCAAAGACCCAGATGCTGTTGCCATGTGATGCTTCATTTGCGCCATTGGACAATTCCAAATCTGCATCAGCATCGGTTGCGTAAATCGATGCCCCAGTTTGCGAGGCAAATTTCTTGATCTCCTCGATAGAGATTCCCTCAAAAATTGGAACATGCCATAGAGAACCAGCGCTTGCTCGAACCACCTTAGGACTATAAACATCCACGCTGTTGCTTGAGAATATGACTGCATCAAAACCGAATGCGTCGCCAGCACGAATCACGGTTCCAGCATTTCCTGGGTCCTGAATCTCCCAGAAGTAGGCAACTCTTACCTTAGAACGATTTCCCGAGAAGAAACCATCGACGGAATTCTGCGGAATTTGAGCAACAGCCAGCATTCCCTGTGGAGTGACCGTGTCTGTCATAGCGGCCATTACTTCTGGAGTTACATCGAATACTTCGGTTTTGCCTAACGAGATAGAACCCAGTTTTTCCCGACCTGCTTCGGTGAGATAAAGGGTCTTCACCAGACTCGGTGCGTAATAGAAAACTTCTTGAATATTGGAAAGACTCTCGATTACATACGTTTGGGTTTCGCGGCGCGCCTTGACTCCCCTAGAACCTAAAAGAGCCTTCACTGCCTCGACATGAGGCGAATGAAGGCTCGTAATCATCGCGGTTGGCGAATGAACTTTAGGAAACTTTAACGTTCTTGCGTGCAACTTCTACCAGAGCAGTAAATGCTGCTGGATCATTAGTAGCAAGATCAGAGAGAACTCGACGATCTACTTCAATGCCGGCTCCCTTAAGTCCCTGAATGAAACGGTTATAAGTCATTCCATTTGCGCGACTTGCAGCATTGATACGTGTAATCCAAAGCTGACGGAAATCGCCCTTCTTATCTTTGCGATCATTGAACGCATAGACGAGAGAGTGAGTTACTTGCTCTTTAGCCTTGGTGAAAAGGCGTGAACGCTGACCACGGTATCCGCTGGCGCGCTCAAGGGTTGTGCGGCGCTTCTTTGCCGCATGAACACCACGTTTTACTCTAGCCATGATTTATCCCCTTACTTCATTCCAAGCAAACGCTTAGCCGAAAAAGTGTTGCGGTCATTTGCAGTCTGGTCTTTGGATAGACGACGTGTAACACGTGAAGATTTGCGCTCAAGGAGGTGGCGCTTGCCAGCGCGCTCGTGCACGATCTTTCCGCTTCCGGTGACGCGGAATGTCTTCTTCGCGCCACTATGTGTCTTCATCTTTGGCATTGCTGTCCTCCTGTTGATGTTGCTGTCGTTCTAACTTTTAGTACTTCTAGCTTTCTTGAGTCTTACTCACTGGAGATTTGGTCTGAGCGGCGCGGGCACGCTTTGCCTCAGCCAATGCTTCGCTCTTCTTCTTGACCGGCCCTAGCACCATCGTCATGCTTCGACCTTCTCGTTTTGGAGCGAACTCAACGAATCCGATTGCGGCAATATCTTCTGCAAGACGTTGTAGCAATCGAAATCCCATCTCTGGTCTCGTCTGTTCACGACCCTTGAATTGAACAGTTACCTTCACTTTGTCTCCGCCGAGTAGGAATTTCTCGATGTGATTCCTCTTCGTCTCGTAATCATGATTCTCAATCTTGAGTCCCATACGGATTTCCTTCACCACAATGTGGGTCTGGTTCTGACGGGCTTCGCGTGCTTTTTGAGCGATCTCGTACTTATATTTTCCGAAATCCATAATCTTGCATACTGGTGGTTTTGCTTCTGGGGCGATCTCGACGAGGTCGAGACCAATCTCATCGGCCATACGTAGCGCTTCATCGATTGCTACAACGCCAACTTGTTCGCCAGAGGCACCAATCAGACGAATTTCTGGAACGCGAATTCGATCATTGATACGTGGATCTGCAGTGCTGATAACTCTTCCCTTCAACGTACGTGGACTTACGACATAAAGAGAAATAGCCGCGAAGAGAAAACAACCAAGGATGGTTGTGCTGTCTTGACCAGCTCGTATGAGAACGAGGTAGGTGGGAGCGGCTAGCTCCACTTCATGTTGGTCGTGAGACCAATGGCTGGATACTACCTTCCTGCGACCTATGCCTCAAAATCACCAGTCAAAGTGCGCTTGTAGGCACCCGCACCTAGGCTCTAGCCATGGCTTCCCAACAATCTGGCACGGACGAGTCCCCTTTCAAGAAGCGGACGCGCATGAAGGATGAACAGCCAGAATTCCAAAGTATCACGGAAGCATCCTCTGCGCTCTCAGATGATTTACCAGGGCGTCAGAGAAAATACTTCATTTCAATGATGATTAGAACTGCGTGCTTCTTGCTTGCAGTGTTCACTCCAAGTCCCTATCGCTGGTTCTTTTTATTCGGCGCAATCACATTGCCGTACATATCTGTCATTGTGGCCAATGGTGGCCGCGAAACTATCCGCGGCCAAGCCAAAATCCTACGAAATCAGCGCGAACTCGAATAAGTCTAGAATTCCTCGAGTGCGTCGCTTCATCACTGTCACATCTCTTGCGGTACTTCTCATTTTTGGATGCGTACAGGGAGCGCTCTGGCAATATGACCGTCATCAAGCCCGCCACGCAAAGAATGAACTAATAGTAAGCAACATAGCCAAGCCGGCAATTGCCGAAAAAGATTTGGTGACGCTTGAGAACTCTAAACTTGCTTGGCGGACTATCACATTAAAGGGTAGTTTCATTCCAGAGAAAGAAACGCTCATTCGTAACCGCTATCACGAAGGGAAGTACGGTTTCGGAGTCGTGACGCTCTTTAAGAGTGCATCAGGAAAGTTTTATTGGGTAGATCGAGGGTGGGTCATTGCCGGAAAAGATGCGCTAACGCCGCCCGTAACTCAAATGACAAACAACTCGGAACTCGAGATCACTGCTCGAGTGCGTATAGAGGATATTGAGTCACAAGTTCGTGGAAGTGTCTTTGCAGTGCCACAAGGAAACTCCACAAACACACTTACCCAGTGGGATCAAGAGCAATCCCTAACATCAGAGCCGTTCTACTTTGACCTTATCTCCGCCTCAGATCCAGAACTAACGCCCAGAGTGCCCACAGCGCTCCCAACCATTAGCGATGGACCCCACTTGGCGTACACATTTCAGTGGGTGCTCTTCATCCTCATGATTATCTTGGCTTGGTATCTAGTGCTTCGAGAAGATAAGAAATCTCAAGCAGAGAAACTCTGACGCTGATAGAGATCTGCATAGATCCCGCCCTGTGTCAGAAGTTCATCGTGTGTGCCGCGCTCCTTGATTAACCCTTCATCGAGAACCAATATTTGATGTGCAGCTCTTACTGTTGAAAGACGATGTGCAATCACAAGGCTGGTGCGTCCTTCAAGGGCTTTCGAGAGAGCCTCCTGCACTAGTGCTTCATTTTCAGAATCAAGATGCGCGGTCGCCTCATCAAGGACAACAATTCGTGGTGCTTTAAGAAGTAAACGTGCAATAGCGAGACGTTGCTTCTCTCCCCCAGAAAGTCGATGGCCTCGCTCTCCTACAACGGTATCGAAACCATTTGGTAGAGATGAAATGAGGTCCCAAATTTGTGCTGCCCGACAGGCTGCTTCCATTTCGGATTCTGACGCATCTGCTTTGGCGTAGCGAAGGTTTGCAGCAATGGAATCATGGAACATATGTGCATCTTGCGTAACGATGCCGATGGAGTCGCGCAAAGATTGAAGAGTCAGGTCTCTGATGTCAGCATCGTTAATTGATATCGAACCAGCGGTGACATCGTAAAGTCTGGGCAATAGAGCGCTAATCGTGGTCTTTCCAGCACCTGACGAGCCAACAAGGGCTGTCATGGTCCCAGATGGAACTTCAAAAGAGATGTCTTTGAGAATCTCTCCACTTTGGACAGTTTCTGGCTTGGCAATTGCTTCAAGAGATGCGAGTGAAATCTCTTCTGCCTTGGGATAAGAGAAGCTGACATTCCTGAAATAAATCGTCAATGGACCTGAAGCGACATCTCGCGCATCTGGCTTGTCCTTGACCATGGGGCTCAAGTCAAGTACTTCGAAGACGCGTTCAAATGAGACGAGCGCCGTCATGACATCTACTCTGACATTGGAGAGCGCAGTTAGCGGCCCATATAGTCGAGCCAGTAGCGCGGTGATTGCTAACAATGTACCTAAAGAAATCTCTTTATTGATTGTTAGGTGACCACCTACACCGTATGCGAAAGCAGTGGCCACTGCTGCAATCGAGGTTAAAGCGATAAAGAAGATCCGGTTAAGCAACGCAATCGTGATGCCGATATCGGCAACCTTTCTGGCGCGCGTTGAGAAGAAACGATTTTCCGCCCGTGGGTCTCCATACAGCGATACTAAAAGCGCTCCAGAAACATTAAATCTCTCAGTCATAGTTGCAGACATTTCTGCGTTCACATTAAAGGATTCCCGAGTCAATCTCTGAAGTTTTCGTCCTACCCACTTTGTTGGTATCAAGAAAGCCGGTAGAAGAAGCAGTGAGACAACGGTTATCTGCCATGAGAGATAGAGCATCGTTGCAATAACCAAGGTAAGGCTCAATACATTGCTAATCAGACCTGAGAGCGTTGTTGTAAAGGCTTGCTGTGCGCCAATGACGTCGGAATTAATTCGAGATATCAACGCACCAGTCTGTGTGCGAGTAAAGAATGCAATTGATTGTTTTTGAATATGTGAGAAAACTTGGGTACGGAGGTCATAAATCAGACCTTCACCTATGCGCGCAGAAAACCAACGTCCAATCATGCTTATAAGTGCATCTGCGAGAGCAATAACCGCAACAAGTAGGGCAAGCTCAGTAACAAGACCTGGATCTCCTGGAATTACTCCCTCGTCAATCAGACGCTTAAGTAGCAATGGAGTCGTGACAACCAGCAGAGCATCAATGACCACAGTGATGAGAAAGAGAACCAGCGAATTCTTATATGGCAGTGCATACGAAGCGATGCGTTTTATAGTTCCAGGTTTTAATTTTTGATCCTTCACCGATTGATCTTGTGTCAATGAGCGGAAGGACATCCACATCGCTTGTTGGGACATAAAGGCTAAACAGTAAAGCCGATGGCGCGTAGCTGTTCGCGACCATCATCGGTGATCTTGTCCGGGCCCCATGGTGGCATCCAAACCCAGTTGATCTTCACATCGGAGACAAGATCCTGTAGAACCGAGCGAGTTTGGTCTTCAATCACATCTTGAAGAGGGCAGGCGGCTGAAGTGAGTGTCATATCAAGAACTGCAACATTGGAATCGTCAATCGAGACATCGTAAACGAGTCCAAGGTCGATGACATTGATTCCAAGTTCTGGATCAATTACATCCTTCATCGCCTCTGTTACATCATCTAACTTTGCAGTCATCTGCTTGCCTTTCCTCTTCTCCCGCTATTGCTTCTGTGCCGTGGCCTGCGAAATCGCATCTTTTACTGCCATCCATCCAAGCAGAGCACACTTTACTCTGGCTGGAAACTTTGAAACTCCTGCAAAAGCTACTCCATCACCCAGTAACTCCTCATCACCGGAATCTGTCCCTTTACTCTGAATCATCGCCTGAAAAGCTTCGATGATGGTCAGCGCCTCATTGATAGTTCTGCCTCGAATGAGGTCAGAAACGACTGATGTACTCGCCTGTGAAATCGAGCAACCGACTCCGTCCCAGGATACTTCGCTTACCAGCGTTCCATCGGTATGCAGATTGAGAGTGATCTCATCTCCACATGAAGTATTAACGTGATGCACCTGGACAGTGGGATTACCTTTAAGTGATTTATTGAGTGGGCGTTTGTAGTGATCCAAGATCACTTCCTGATAGAGCGAATCTAGTTCCATCAACGCTCCGCAAAATACTTTCGAGCGCGTTCTACGCCCTCTACAAGTGCAGTGACATCTGCTTTATCGTTATAGAGATAGAAGGATGCGCGTGTTGTTGCGACAGCTTTGTATCGACGCATTAATGGCCAAGCGCAATGATGGCCCGTGCGTACTGCAATTCCGTATTGATCGAGAGCTTGGCCAAGATCATGTGGATGGATTCCTTCTATTGCAAAGGAGACAACTCCCCCTCGCTTATCAAGGTCACGCGGTCCAATGATGGACAGGCCCTCAATGCTTTGTAGTCCTTCAAGGGTCAATCTTGTGAGTTCAACTTCATGGGCGTGGATTGCATCAAGGCCGACCCTGTTTAAGTAATCAATCGCCGCTCCCAGGCCTACTGCTTGTGCCATGTTCGGAACTCCAGCTTCAAAACGCTTTGGAGCGTCAAGATAGGTCGCACTCTCCATCGTCACAGTCTCGATCATTGATCCACCAGTCAAGAAAGGTGGCATCTCATCGAGTAACTCTTTTCGACCCCAAAGAATCCCGACACCTGTTGGGCCCAGCATTTTATGTCCTGAAAACATCATAAAGTCAACGCCAAGAGTTTTCACATTCACTGCAAAATGTGGAACTGATTGACAGGCATCGAGTACAAAGTAGGCGCCTACTGCTTTGGTTCGTTCTACTAAAGCTTCGAGAGGATTGATAGTGCCCAGCACATTTGATTGATGGGTGAGAGCAACAATCTTTGTGCGAGCGTTAATGAGCTCATCAATATTGCTTAGGTCTAGACGACCATCATCGGTGACTCCAAACCAGCGCAGTTCAGCGCCAGTTCGCTTGGCTAACTCTTGCCAAGGAATGAGATTTGCGTGATGTTCCATCTCGGAGACAACAATTCGGTCCCCCGCATTGATGTGAAAGCGTGAACCTTTGAGGGCATTTCCGAATGAGTAAGCAACAGCATTGATGCTTTCCGTCGCTGACTTTGTAAATACAACTTCTTCTACCTCTGCGCCGATGAATCGAGCAACTTTCTCGCGCGCACCTTCGTAAAGCTCTGTTGCCTCTTCAGCTAGTTGATG
>JBEATV010000030.1:0-17607 GCA_041161815.1 Actinomycetota bacterium
TAGCAAATAATGGAAATGGATTTAGTCAGTCGATTGCCAATCTTGTTCCAGGAGATGTCGTTAATCGCTATGTCACTCTGACAAACTCAGGAAGTATTGATGGAATTGGCCTTACTCTTAAGACCGCACAAACAGGTACTCCTTCACTTATTTCTGATGGAGTTTCACCCTCAACAACAAAGGCGCTTACCCTTACGGTCACTAGCTGTCCGGTTGCGTGGGATGTGGCGACAGGTGCGTGTGCATCACCAACCGTTGAGCTTGCTGCGACACCAATTGGATCGCTCACAAGTGCAACCGGCTTAACATCGAGCACTCTTGCATCTAGTGCTCCGAGATATCTTCAGATGAAGATCACTCTGCCAGATCAGAACGAGACCACTGTTAATGGAGCAGTTCCAAGCAATACCGTTCAAGGTGGCGCAGTCGCAGTGACGTACACCTTTGATCTCGCACAACGCTTAGCAACAACAACCAATAGCTAGCAATTATCCTCGAGAGGGAGTTACTAGAGCTCCCTCTCTCATCCCTGGAGAAAATGATGAAGAAGAGATTTATTTTGTTGGCAGTTTTGATGATTCTGGTCGGCGCGCTGCCAGCATCCGCCGGTCAGATTGCACGTAGCAATGGAAACATAAGTGCCAGCACCAGTAAGTGGGCCTTGGAAGCGGTGGGTTTGGGAACCACAACACTAAATAACCAGAGCTTTTACCTAATACCCACCAATTCATTTAGAGGCAAAGCGAACGCTTCACAATTTGTATATTTCAACTTAAATAACACTGGCACCAGCACGCTCTCTGGATTCACAATGGAAGCGACTCAAGGCGGTGCAGTCAGCCAGCAAGTCCAGATTACCTTTGAGAGATGCACAACAGAGTGGGATCAAATCAATGATATTTGTTCAGGCAGCACATCAACTCTTGGGGCTGCGGCAACTAATCCAAATGTGAGTGTGAGTGGATTAAACCTTCCTCCTGTTGGAACAAACCCACCATTGAACAGTGGAATTGTTTACTTGCGTGCTTCTGTCGACAGCGGCAAGAGTCGAGATTTTAGAATCCTGATTAAAGTCAACCGTTCACACATTAGAGCAGGAACGGTGACTAACTCATGAAACCAATTCGTGTTTTTCGAGATGTAGTTCTTGCGCTAACTGCGGTTTCTCTAGCAATAGCCGCAGGACTTTCAATCTATTTTCAACTCTCGTTTTTAACCATCACATCAAGGAGTATGGAACCAACAATTTCGGCAGGGGATATGGTTCTTACTCGGCCGATTCCTGTGGCGGAAATTCGTTCACGTGATGTAGTCGTGCTTCCCGTTCCAGATGTTGAAGGGTTGCGCTATTCACATCGAGTAATGAGCGTCACGAGAGAATTTGATGATGTAGTGGTCACTACAAAAGGCGACGCTAATCCCAAGCCGGATGCATGGACGCTACAAATCACTTCTCAGGAAGTTCCCAAAGTTGTAGCCGTCATTCCGACCGCGCCAATCTTGAACGGACCTATCGAGCGCAAGTGGATCTATTACGGACTCTTCTATGGTGGTGCGGCTCTCGGTCTTTATGCATCATGGATGCTGGTGAGGAGAAAAGCGCATAGTTCGATGTAAGTCACATCTTATTTAGCGACACCCAAGGTGTTTTCAGGGAGATTTAAAGGAAGCCCCTTTATCCTTTTCATCAGTCATTGACCCCTAATTCCCCCAGGGAGCCATATCTTGAGATCTAAACGAGCACGCGTTCTTGCGCTCACTCTCTCCTCTTTATTACTGCTATCTGTAACCCCTGCGCTAGCCAAGCCGCCTAAGCCAACTCTGGCTCAGATTGAGGCTGCCAAGAAAGCAGAAGCAGAGAAGAAGAAAGCTGCTGATGCCGCGCTCGCTCGTCTCAACAAAGCCAACCTCACCTTGCGCCAACTCACTGCTGTGGCAAATGCTGCGCGCGCAAAATATGAAGCGGCAAAACGAGAGCTTGCAATCGCTGTCAAGGAAGCAGATGCAGCCACTGCCGCATACAACACCGCAGTCTCTGAAGTTAAAGCAGCACACGATGCAATTGGTCGTCTTGCGACAAATGCTTACATTATGGGCGGTGGGTTTACAGATTTAGATTCGATTCTGCACTCTGATGGCCCGCAAGATCTTATGGATCGACTTTCAACTCTTGATTCACTAGGCGCCCAGAACACCCAAGCTCTCTTTAGATTTAAAGCTGCAGAAGAAGCGGCCAAAGATGCCAAGAAAGCAGCCGATGCTGCAAAAGCGGCCCAAGAAGTCGCAACCAAGAAAGTAGAAGCAACGAAGATCGAAGCCGATGCCGCACGAAATGTGCAGCAGAAGGAAGTAGATAAGTTACAGAAAATCCAGGATCAGATTCTGAAGGAACTTAACGCAGCTCGTAAAACTCGAGTAACTCTCGAACAGCAACGCCAACTTGCGCTGCTAGAAGAAGCAAATGCAAGCATCGCGACCAATACTGCGATTTACACCAGAGTCTGGCCAGATCTTGGCTTCAAAGGTCGCTCGACATCTCGCTCTAATCCAGAGATGCGCGCAAAGGCTGTTGAGTTCGCAAAGAAGCAAGTGTTAGCGCGTAAGCCGTATATCTGGGGCGATGAAGGCCCGAACGCATTTGATTGCTCTGGCTTGGTTTATGCCGCTTATCGTTCAGCGGGCTTAGGTTGGCCAAATTGGGATCGTCTCAACTCTTCGCTCTATTTCAGTTACACAAAACATGTTCCGATTAGCCAACTCGAACCTGGCGATTTGCTCTTCTATTCCTATAAAGGAACTGTCAACACGATCCACCACATCTCTATTTACGCTGGAAACGGCATGATGTGGGAGGCGAATTCAAAAGGCAAAGGTCTGCTCTTTTCGAACATCTACAGCATCAAAGGTCTCATGCCATATGGAGGCCGGGTCTAGAAGTACATAGGCTTAGGCACATGGCCGAGGCAACCCCGCTCTATCTCATTCGCTTGGCGGTACGTCGCGAACTTGAAGATATTAACCCGGGCGACACAGTTATTGTTGCAGCCTCGGGTGGAGCGGATTCATCTGCACTTGCTGCAGCGTTATTGCCTGAATGTAAATCAAAAGCGATTTCAGTTATCCCACTCATTGTTGATCATGGACTACAGAAGAATTCTGCGGATGTTGCCCATGAGGCAAAGAAAGAATTAACAAAACTGGGATACGAGTCGATTGAGATTAGAAAAATTGCTGTCGAGATAACTGACGGCATCGAAGCATCAGCTAGGCGTGCGCGTTATGCAGCTCTCAACGATGTTGCAAAATTACACAACGCGGTGGCAATCTTCCTTGGTCACACTAAAGATGATCAGGCAGAAACAGTTTTACTGGGGCTGGCGCGCGGATCAGGAACACGTTCGCTTTCAGGAATGGCCCAACGGATTGATCATTATCGACGTCCATTGTTATCAATCACACGCGCCCAAACAGAAGCTGCGTGTGAAGAAGCCGGAATCAAGTTCTGGCGTGATCCGCATAATCAATCGATGGAGTTCACCCGCGTTCGCGTTCGTGAAAATGTCTTGCCGATGATGGAGAAAGAGATTGGCCCTGGAGTTACCGACGCCTTGACTCGGTCGGCGCGATTACTGCGCGATGATGCAGATGCTCTCGATCAGTGGGCCGATGAGGTCTTTGATGAGCTAGACCCCATCTCTCTGGATATTGCGACCCTCGAGACCCTGCCCCGTGCGATTCGGACCCGTGTTTTACGTAAGGCTATCTACCTCGCTGGCGCCCCATCGGGCTCGCTCTCTGCCGACCACATTGAGCCGGTTGAGTCTCTGGTCACAGCGTGGAAGGGCCAAGGCGTGATCTCGCTACCCGGCGGTGTGACCGTAGAGCGAATTTCAGGCAGACTTTCGCTCTCATAAATCGCTCGTAATCAGGTTATCTCGAAAGGTTGATAGTGGATCTCGCATCTGTTCAGAGTGAAATCGAACGTGTTGTTGCTAGCGAAGAACAACTACAGACGCGCCTCAAGGAAATCGCGCGACAGATTGAATCTGATTACAAAGATCAAGATCTACTTCTCATCGGAGTTCTCAAAGGCGCCGTGATGGCCATGGCTGATCTCTCTCGCCATATTAATCGCCACCTCGAGATGGATTGGATGGCGGTTTCATCATATGGATCAGGCACTAAGTCTTCTGGCGTAGTACGCATCTTAAAAGATCTAGATAAAGACATCACTGGGCGTAACGTTTTGATCGTCGAAGATATCGTTGATACCGGACTTACTCTGGATTGGCTACGCACCAACCTCGAATCCCGCGGAGCGAAGTCAGTAGAAATCATGACCGTGCTTCGTAAACCAGAATCAGCGCTCGTCAAAGTTGATGTGAAGTATGTCGGCTTTGATATTCCAAAAGACTTCGTCATCGGCTATGGATTAGATTTCGATGAGAAGTATCGCAACCTTCCCTTTATTGCTGTGCTTGCAAAGCACATGTACGAGTAACCATGGCCGAGAAAAAAAAGATGAAGAAGCCAAAACTTCGCCAACAACCAGGGAAGTCTCCGCAGCGTCAGAAAGTTACGCGTAGACCACTTTTCTGGATTCTGATTGCGATTGTGGCTGTCACAATCTTTGGCCAAGTTTCTTCGGGAAATAATCAATTCACCAAGATCGATACTTCACAAGCGATGGCAGCCATCACTCGCGGCGAGGTCGAATCGGCCAACATCGTCGATCGTGATCAGAAGATTCAACTCATTCTCAAACCAGGACAGGCGATCAATGGCGCCAACCAAGTAGAGGCTTCCTATGTGACCGGCCAAGAGCCAGTTTTGGTTGACCTTCTGACGGCAAATCAGCCGCCCAAAGAGTGGGATGTAACAGTCCCGAAGACCAATATCTTTATCTCAATTCTCTTCACTCTTGGGCCAATTCTTCTCTTGGTCTTCCTGCTCTTCTTCTTGATGGGGCAAGCACAAGGTGGATCGCGGGTATTTTCATTTGGACGTTCACGTGCCAAGCTCCATAACAATGAAGTTCCACAAGTTACTTTTGCTGATGTCGCGGGCGCCGATGAAGCGATTGAAGAATTCAAAGAGATTAAAGATTTCCTCGCCGAACCAAAAAAATATCAAGAAATTGGCGCAAAGATTCCCAAAGGAATTCTCCTCTTCGGCCCTCCCGGCACTGGAAAGACTCTTCTTGCACGCGCAGTCGCGGGCGAAGCTAAAGTTCCTTTCTATTCAATTTCAGGATCTGATTTCGTTGAGATGTTTGTGGGCGTTGGCGCTGCACGCGTCCGTGATCTTTTCAATCAAGCAAAAGCTAATTCACCATCGATTATCTTCGTAGATGAAATTGATGCGGTAGGTCGCCACCGCGGTGCAGGTATGGGTGGCGGACATGATGAGCGCGAGCAGACCCTTAACCAACTCTTGGTCGAGATGGATGGATTCGAACCACATGATCAAGTGATTTTGATTGCTGCTACTAACCGCCCTGACATTCTTGATCCCGCGCTATTGCGTCCAGGACGTTTCGATCGCCAGATCGGAATTGATCGTCCAGATGTCAAAGGTCGCGAAGCGATTATGAAAGTTCATGCCAAGAACAAACCGCTTGAGAAGGATCTTGATTTACTTGCAATTGCACGTCGCACCCCAGGCTTCACAGGTGCTGATCTTGCTAACGTCCTCAACGAAGCCGCGCTACTCACAGCTCGTGAAAATCGAAAGATCATCTCTCGTGATGATGTTGATGAGGCGATCGATCGCGTTATGGCTGGTCCGCAGCGTAAATCAAGGCTTATGAGCGAAGAAGAGCGCCGGGTTACGGCTTATCACGAAGGTGGCCACGCACTTGTTGCGCACGCGCTTCCTCATACCGATCCCGTTCACAAGATCACCATCATGCCGCGCGGTCACGCGTTGGGATACACCATGGTGCTTCCTGACGAAGATAAGTATTCGACGACGCGTAATCAGATGCTCGATCAATTGGCGTACACCATGGGTGGACGAGCAGCAGAAGAGTTGGTCTTCCACGACCCCACCACGGGCGCTTCAAATGACATTGAGAAAGCAACAATGTTGGCGCGCGCGATGGTTACGCAATATGGAATGACTGAGAAACTTGGTGCAATCAAACTTGGCACCAGCGATTCTGCACCATTCCTTGGTCGCGATTACGGACACCAGAGAGATTATTCAGAAGCCATTGCTTCTGCCGTTGATCAAGAGATTAAAGAACTGATTGAAGGCGCACATCAAGAGGCATATGAAATCTTGATTGAGAACCGTTCGATTCTTGATGCGCTAGTAGAAGAGTTGCTAGAAAAAGAGACGCTTCATAAAGAAGAGATCGAAGTAATCTTCAAGCACGTTGCGATGCGCCCAAACCGTCCAGCCTGGACCGGATCTTCACAACGCCAGCCATCACGCGTTCCTCCTGTTGCTCTCAAACCGCGCAACAATGGCGTTGTTGCCCCAGAGGAAAAACCAAAGCGTAAGAAGAAGGCGTCCGCAAAAGATGAGTAAGAAGTTCGATCAAGAGCGCGCCGAAAAAGCGATCACCGAACTTCTCCATGCGATTGGTGAAGATCCTTCTCGAGAGGGGTTGGTAGATACTCCGAAGCGGGTAGCGCGCGCACTGCAAGAGAATTTCCAAGGCCTCTTTCAAGATCCGAAAGATGTATTAACCACAACCTTTGATCTTGGCCACGAAGAGCTGATCATCGTCAAAGATATAGAGGTTTTCTCGCATTGCGAACATCACCTCACGCCCTTCCATGGCCGAGCGCATATTGGTTATATCCCGGGCCCATCTGGAAAAGTCACAGGGCTTTCAAAACTTGCCCGCCTCGTCGATCTATTTGCCCGCCGCCCACAAGTACAAGAGAAAACTTGCCCGCCTCGTCGATCTATTTGCCCGCCGCCCACAAGTACAAGAGCGGCTCACCACCCAGATCGCTGATGCGATGGTTGAGATTCTTCAACCCGGCGGTGTCATTGTGATTATTGATTGCGAACACCTCTGTATGTCAATGCGAGGAGTCCGTAAATCAGAAGCGCGCACAGTCACAAGCGCAGTTCGCGGAATGCTCCGTGATCCCGCTACACGCGCTGAAGCGATGTCACTTATCACCACAAAATAATGTCGACGCTAGTAATGGGGATTCTCAACGTCACCCCTGATTCATTTGCTGATGGTGGAAGACACTTTTCAATTGAATCCGCACTTGCGCGGGCCGATGAAATGATTGCAGAAGGCGTTGAGATTATTGATGTCGGTGGCGAGTCCACCAAACCGGGTGCGCATTTCTGAGGAAGAAGAGTTGGCGCGCGTTATTCCTGTCATCACAGAGCTAGTTAAGGAAGGCGTCGCAATCTCGATCGACACAACTCGTGCATCAGTTGCGAAACGTGCAATCGATCTTGGAGCTAGTTACGTGAATGATGTTAGCGGTGGACTAGCCGACTCAAAAATGTACAAAATAATTGCAGAACACCCGCAGGTGCAGTACATCATCATGCATTGGCGGACTCATTCCAAGCAGATGCAAGAACTTGCGACATACAAAGATGTTGTTAAAGAGGTAAAGGACGAACTCGAGGCTCGTATCGATTCAGCAATTGAATCTGGTGTGAATCCCGAACAGATCATCATCGATCCGGGATTGGGATTTTCCAAGTTGCCGGAACATAACTGGGAGTTGCTACGAAATATCGAGCGACTGGCGCTGCTGGGCTACCCAATCCTGATTGGAGCGTCCCGCAAGCGTTTCCTCGGTGAGCTCACCGGCGCCACAAACCCCGATGAACGTGAGGCCGCCTCGATTGCAATCACAGCAATGGTCGCAAAACTTGATGTGTGGGGAGTGCGAACACATAGTGTAAAGCCACATCGTGACGCGATCGCGACGGTAAATTCTTTTGCAAAGAGTAAAGTTCAAGGGTGAGCGACAAGATGCGAATCGAAGGTATTGAGGCCCTGGGTTACCACGGTTTGTACGATGCCGAACGTGAAAACGGCCAACCATTTATCGTTGATGCCGAATTGAAATTAGATTTGGAAAAAGCTGGAAAGTCAGATGATCTCAATGATTCACTCGACTATAACGATCTTGCGATTCTTATTCATAACGAGATTATCGGACCACCAGTAAAACTCATTGAAACTCTGGGCGAGAATATTTCGCGCAAGATTCTGAAGGCATATCCCAGCGTCGAAGAAGTGAAGGTGACTGTCCACAAACCACGTGCTCCGATTTCTGTTCCCTTCGGAGATGTTTCCATCACCATCAAACGAGAGCGATGAAAGTAGTACTTGCCCTTGGAGCCAATCTTGGTGATCCACGTAAGCAAATCTCACTTGCAATAGATGCAATCCGCGACATTGTTAAAGTCGAAAAAGTATCCTCGCTCTACGAAACCGCACCCTTTAAAGTTAATGATTCCCAACCGAATTACATCAACGCAGTTCTCATCGGTGATACGGAATTACAGCCCAAAGAACTAATCAAAGAACTCCTTGCAATCGAAGCAAAACTTGGTCGCCAGAGAACACTTCCTAAAGCTGCACGCACTATCGATATTGATATCGTTGATTACGAAGGTTTCTTTCTAGAGAGCGAAGAACTCACATTGCCTCACCCGCGCGCTCACGAACGGCGATTTGTTCTAGAGCCATGGGCAGAAATCGAACCCAATGCGCGCCTACGCGAGCGCGGACCTATCAAGGAGCTCTTAGCTGCGCTGGATTAATCAGCGCATTTTCTGCGGGTAGAATCGGTCACGCCTGGTACCACTAGCGGACTGGAGCTCTACAAGTGAAAGTTACGAAGGTCCTGACGGACATCGATCGGCCATGCGCATTTGTTCCCACCATGGGCGCATTGCACGCAGGTCATCAATCCCTGATTGCGCGCGCTCGTGAACTATCTGATGAGGTTGTTGTCTCAGTCTTTGTCAATCCACTGCAATTTGAAGATAAAGATGATCTAGCGAAGTACCCCCGAACTCCAGAGCTTGATGAAGAGTTAGCGCGCGAGGCGGGCGCAACAATTCTCTGGACGCCGGAATACAGCACCATCTATCCAGATGGAATAACAAAACTCTCAGCCGGTGAATTAGGAAGTCAATTCGAAGGCGTACATCGCCCGGGACATTTCGATGGAGTACTCACTGTTGTCAACCGACTATTTGAATTAGTCCAACCTCGTTATGCAATCTTTGGCGAAAAAGATTTTCAACAACTATTTTTGATTACCAAGATGGCTGAAGAACTACATCCTGAAATTGAGATTGTTCCGGCTCCCACAATTCGAGAAATGAGTGGCCTGGCAATGTCATCACGAAATGTGCGGCTCGGAGATGATGCCAAGATTGCAGCCGAGATAATTTCACGTGTACTGCGTAGCGCTTCTGAAATTACAAACGTTGCTGATGCACGCGAAGCGCTGAGCGCCATCAAGACCGAAACTCGCTTCACCCTTGATTACGCCGAGATTATTGATGAAGAGACTTTCGCAGTTGCAGGCGATGATTCTCTTAAGAAGAGAGCAATCATTGCGGGCTGGATAAATGGCGTTCGTTTGATTGACAATATGGCGATGAAGAGCGCGCTGGTGCGAGTATGAGATTACGCGCGCCGCTTCCGGGTTGGACTGCTAAAGCCGATGTTGTGGTCATTGGCTCTGGAGTTGCTGGACTAACTACTGCCCTACAGATCAGATCTCATGATTTATCAGTATTGCTGGTCACAAAGTCATTTATTGACGCTGGTTCTACCAAGTGGGCCCAAGGCGGCATTGCAGCAGCGCTTGGACCAGGAGATTCTCCCGACCAACATGAGAAAGACACTTTGGTCGCAGGCGCCGGTTTATGTGATTTACCTGCCGTAAAAGTTCTCGTGAGTGAAGGACCTGAAGCGGTCAGAAAATTGATTGCACGTGGCGCCGTCTTTGATAAATCAGAGACTGGTGAAATCGCGCTGACTCGCGAAGGTGGACACTTACGTAATCGAATTCTTCATGCAGGTGGAGATGCAACAGGAGCCGAAGTTTCTCGTGCGCTTCTTGCCGCGGTCTCAAACGATCCAGGAATCGAAGTAATCGAACATGCGCTTGTTCTTGATGCTCTAAAAACACGCACCGGTCGCGTATGTGGCGTAACACTGCATGTCATCGGCGAAGGAAGTCGCGATGGTGTTGGTCAAGTCTTAGCTCGCGCAGTCGTACTTGCAACTGGTGGTCTCGGACAGGTCTATTCACAGACCACAAATCCTTCGGTCTCGACAGGCGATGGCGTTGCTTTGGCGTTGCGCGCCGGCGCTGATGTTGCAGATGTTGAATTTATTCAATTCCATCCCACCGTTCTTTACATGGGTGAAGGTTCAAAAGGACAACAACCGTTGATTTCGGAGGCGGTCCGAGGAGAAGGTGCGTTCTTGGTGAACGACCGCGGTGAGAGATTTATGCGTGGCGTACATCCACTTGCCGACCTTGCGCCACGAGATATCGTCGCTAAAGAAATTTCACGCCAGATGCAATTAACTGGCTCGCAACATGTCTGGCTCGATGCTCGAGAGATCAAGGATTTCTCTGAACGCTTCCCAACCATCAACGCATCATGCAAAGAGATTGGCATTAATCCTGTTACTGACTTAATTCCGGTCGCTCCTGCCTCGCACTACGCATCAGGGGGAGTTCGCACTGATTTGAACGGCCATTCTTCAGTTCCTGGCCTTTATGCAGTCGGTGAAACCGCGTGTACCGGAGCGCATGGCGCCAATCGTTTGGCCTCTAATTCATTATTGGAAGGTCTGGTTTTTGGAGCGCGTATTGCTGAAGATATCGCAGCCAACCTGGCTGATATCGAAAACCCCGTACCACAAGATCCCATGGACTTTCTATTGTCCCCAACAATTCGCGGCGAACTTCAGCGCGCAATGTCGAAGGGCGCATCAGTTGTGCGTTCCGAGAAATCTCTCAAAGAAACTCTGACAACTTTGGAAAAGTTACAGAACGCATCGACTATTTACGCCAACCTTGACGCATGGGAGACCACCAATCTTTATCTCCTCGCGACAGCAATCGTGCGTTCAGCCTTAGAACGCACTGAATCACGCGGTTCGCATTTCCGCGAAGATTTCGCAGAAACTTCTGATCAATGGATTAAACGCATTCATCAGAGCCTCTCCAGCGCTGGTGAATGGAATTCGACGACAGAGGAGGTGTTCAATGATCTCTCCATCGCTCGTTAAAAAGATAGAAGAAGCTGGACTCGATATCGATCTTGTGAATCATCGCGTCGCTCAAGCACTTGCCGAAGATGCTCATGCTGGAGATCTCACCAGCAAAGCGACTATCGCTGAAGACCAAATTAGTAAAGCGCGTTTTACTACCCGCAAGAGTGGAGTAGTCGCAGGAACGTTGATAGCGGCCGCGGTTCTAGAGCACTGTGGAATTACCAATTATGAAATCCAGACTAGTGATGGAACTGCAGTAAATGCGGGACAAGTCTTAATCACAGTAGAAGGAAACACTCGCGCGATTCTCTTGGCAGAACGTACTGCGCTGAATTTCATGTCGCACTTATCGGGTATCTCAACATTCACAGCCCAATGGGTGAAGGAAGTTTCCGGTACTCATGCCCAGGTGCGCGATACTCGAAAAACGACACCAGGGCTCCGTGAACTTGAAAAATACGCGGTTCGTATGGGTGGCGGCACAAATCACCGGATGACCCTGACGGACGGCGCTTTGATTAAAGACAATCACATTGCTGCGGCGGGGTCGGTTACTGAGGCGATCAATCGTGTGAAGCGCGAATTTCCAGGTGTGGAAATTGAAGTTGAAGTCGATAGCCTCGAACAACTCAAAGAAGCGCTCAATACTGGCGTAGATATCGTCTTGCTCGACAACATGGGAATTGAAGAGACCAAAGCTGCCGTTGAAATTTCCAAGAGTTCGAAAGCGAAATTGGAATCATCAGGTGGATTGAAATTAGAGAACGCTGCTGCATATGCCTCGACCGGCGTTGATTACTTAGCTGTTGGCGCGTTGACCCATTCAGCGCCCGTACTAGATATCGGATTGGACTTCTAATGCTCTTGACTATTGATATCGGAAACACCAACACCGTTCTTGGCGTTTTTGAAGGCGACGAGATGGTGGACACATGGCGCGTCAAAACCGATGCACGTGACACCGCAGATGAATTGTGGCTCCAATACCGCGCATTGATTACGGGCTACACGATCACAGGTCTTTCGGTCTGTTCTACTGTCCCTTCAGTATTGCGTGAAGCACGCACCATGATTAGTCGATACTTTCAAGATATTCGCACCACAATTATCGAACCTGGCGTTAAGACTGGCGTTCCACTATTGGTGGATAACCCCAAGGAAATTGGCGCTGATCGAATCGTCAATACTTTAGCGGCGCATCATCTCTATGGTGATGGAGCTGCGATTGTTGTTGATTTCGGAACTTCCACAAATCTTGATGTTGTTTCACCAAAAGGTGAGTTCTTGGGCGGAGCACTTGCTCCAGGAATTGAGATTTCAGTCGAAGCTCTTGCATCGCGTGCGGCACAATTGCGCAAAGTCGAGTTAGTGAAACCAAAGTCTGTAATCGGAAAGAACACAGTAGAAGCCCTGCAATCAGGCACTATTTATGGCTTTGCAGGACAGGTCGATGGATTGGTGACGCGCATCAGCGATGAATTAGATGCGCTCTATCCCGATAACGAGAAGATCTCCGTTATTGCAACAGGAGGCCTTGCGCCGTTGGTACTTGGAATCTCTGAGTTGATTGATTATCACGAACCAGATCTCACACTCATCGGCTTGCGACTCGTCCACGAACGGAATGGATAGACTGCCGCCACTATGGCGGACAACGACCTTCCTGAACAATTACGGATCCGACGCGAGAAGCGTGAATCCCTACTAGGTCGTGGGGTCTCGCCTTATCCAGTCAGCGTTCCACGCACCTCAACTTTGAGAGAAGTTCGCAAACGTTTCACAGATCTCCCCACAGATCAATCTTCTGGAGTTACCGAAAGCGTTACGGGACGTATCATCTTTAAACGCGATACCGGAAAGCTCTGCTTTGCAACTCTGCGCGAAGGCGACGGAACAGAACTACAAGCAATGTTCTCACTCGACAAGGTTGGTGAAGAGCTTCTCGAAAATTGGAAATCTGATATTGATCTCGGAGATATTGTCAGCGTTACCGGTGAGGTCATCACATCAAAGCGCGGCGAACTTTCTATTCTGGCAAATTCTTATCAACTCGCGGCCAAAGCTTTACGCCCACTTCCCAACGAACATAACCCATTGAATGAAGAGACTCGCGTCCGCATGCGCTATGTCGATCTGATTGTTCGACCTGAAGCGCGCGACACAGCACGTATCCGCCCTAAAGTTTTAAAGTCACTTCGCCATACTTTTGACCAACGCGAATTCATTGAAGTAGAGACTCCGATGCTTCAAGTTATGCATGGTGGCGCAGCCGCTCGACCATTTAAGACTTTCAGCAACGCCTATGACATCGATCTTTTTTTACGTATCGCTCCCGAGCTCTTCCTCAAAAGATGTGTGGTGGGCGGCCTAGAGAAAGTATTTGAAATCAATCGTAATTTCCGCAACGAAGGCGCCGACTCCAGCCATTCCCCAGAATTTGCGATGCTCGAGATGTATTGGGCCTACGCAGATTGGCGCGACATGAAGGCGCTGACCCAAGAACTCATCCAGAACGCAGCCTTGGCAGTCGCAGGCTCACATCAAGTTACCCATCACGATGGCCGCATCAGCGATCTCGGTGGAACATGGCGCGAAGTTAATTTCTATGACGCAATCTCAGAGAAAGTTGGCGAGACAGTAACTCCCCAAACTTCTTTCGATGATCTGAAGAAAATTGCCCACAGAATTGGGCTCAAAATCGACCCGAAGTGGATTCATGGCAAGCTGGCTGAAGAGATCTTCGAATTCGTCTACAAAGACAATCTCCAACAACCAACTTTCGTGATGGGCTACCCAGTCGACACTTCGCCGCTAGTGCGCGAGCATCGTGAAACGGCAGGAATTGTCGAGAAATGGGATCTCTATGTTGATGGCTTCGAATTAGCTACTGGTTATTCCGAACTCGTTGATCCTGTTGTACAGCGTGAACGTTTGGTCGAGCAAGCAAAACTTGGCGCTAAGGGCGATTTAGAGGCGATGCAAGTTGATGAAGATTTCTTGCGCGCAATGGAACACGGTATGCCACCCATGGGTGGGGTTGGCATGGGTATCGATCGCTTGTTGATGGCGCTGACGGGTCTTGGAATTCGCGAAACTATTCTCTTCCCATTGGTGAAGCCAGAAGAATAGATAGAAGAATAAAAATGTCGACCACAATCCGTTCTGCTCGAACCACAGATATCAAAGCAATCCGCAAGATTATTGATACCTATTCCCTCCAGCGCAGATTGCTCTCTAAAGAGACCGTTATGTTGTATGAAGATGTACAAGAGTTTTTCGTCGCAGAAAATAACGGCAACATCATCGGCTGTGGGGCGCTTCATGTTCTTTGGGAAGATCTCGGGGAAGTGCGCACAGTTGCTGTTGATGAAGCATTTCGCGGACAAAAAATAGGCCAACAAATTCTCGCGGCGATCATTGAGCGCGCACAATCATTAGGTTTGAAGAGGCTGTTCTGCTTAACTTTTGAAACGGAATTTTTCAGCAAACTTGGATTCACAGAGATTCAAGGCGCACCTGTTGAACCCGAGGTCTATCAACAACTTCTCCGTTCGTATGACGAAGGTATCGCCGAATTCCTCGATCTCGAGAGTGTCAAACCCAATACATTGGGCAATACCCGCATGCTCAAGATTCTCTAAGCCTGAAAAAGTAAGCCAGATCTATCTCACAGAGCGGGCATAAAAACCCAAATATTGCGGTTCTACCCCTCACCAGTTGCCATATCTAGCGGTGCTCGAGAGCGAATCTTGAGGCTGGAAATAGATGTCGCCCCGTTCGGCGCCTTCTTATACGCTAGCCCGCAGCAGCACTGAAAAGGAGCCCCACTGATGTTTGAGCGCTTTACCGACCGAGCACGTCGCGTTGTTGTTCTCGCGCAAGAAGAAGCTCGCATGCTCAATCACAACTACATCGGCACCGAACACATCCTCCTTGGTCTTATCCATGAAGGAGAAGGTGTTGCTGCCAAGGGTCTCGAGTCGCTCGGAATTTCACTCGAAGGCGTTCGTTCACAAGTTGAAGAGATCATCGGTCAGGGACAACAAGCGCCTTCAGGCCATATTCCTTTTACACCGCGCGCAAAGAAAGTTCTCGAACTCTCACTCCGTGAAGCGCTACAACTCGGCCACAATTACATCGGCACCGAACATATTCTTCTGGGACTTATTCGCGAAGGCGAAGGAGTTGCTGCACAAGTACTCGTCAAACTCGGCGCAGATCTCAATCGCGTTCGCCAGCAAGTAATCCAACTTCTATCTGGCTATCAAGGAAAAGAAGCAGCAGCATCTGGCCCCGCAGAAGGCACACCTTCAACATCGCTAGTTCTTGATCAATTCGGTCGTAATCTCACAACCGCAGCGCGCGAAGGAAAACTCGATCCTGTTATCGGCCGCGAAAAAGAGATCGAACGCGTAATGCAGGTTCTCTCACGTCGTACAAAAAATAACCCAGTTCTCATCGGAGAACCAGGCGTTGGTAAGACCGCAGTCGTTGAAGGTCTTGCCCAAGCAATCGTCAAAGGCGATGTCCCAGAAACTTTGAAAGATAAGCAGCTCTACTCCCTTGATCTCGGCGCACTTGTTGCCGGTTCGCGTTACCGCGGTGATTTCGAAGAGCGCTTGAAGAAAGTCCTCAAAGAGATCCGCACTCGCGGCGACATTATTCTGTTCATCGACGAAATCCATACCCTCGTCGGTGCCGGTGCAGCAGAAGGCGCAATCGATGCAGCAAGCATCTTGAAGCCGATGCTCGCACGAGGTGAGCTCCAGACAATCGGCGCGACCACTCTTGATGAGTATCGCAAACACCTAGAAAAAGATGCTGCTCTTGAGCGCCGTTTCCAACCAATTCAGGTTGCTGAGCCATCACTTGCGCACACCATTGAAATTCTTAAAGGCCTTCGTGATCGTTACGAATCGCATCACAAGGTTTCCATCAACGACGACGCAATCGTCGCTGCCGCAACCCTTGCTGATCGCTACATCTCTGATCGCTTCCTTCCAGATAAAGCGATCGATCTTCTTGATGAAGCAGGTTCACGTCTACGTATCCGTCGCATGACTGCGCCCCCAGAACTACGCGCATTCGATGACAAGATCGCTGATGTCCGTAAAGAGAAGGAATCAGCTATCGATGGCCAAGATTTTGAAAAAGCCGCGTCGCTTCGCGACAAGGAAAAGCAGCTCATGGCTGAGAAAGCAGAGCGCGAAAAATCCTGGAAGGCAGGCGACCTCGACGTAGTCGCTGAAGTAGATGAAGAGCTCATCGCTGAAGTTCTTTCTACCGCGACTGGTATCCCAGTATTTAAGTTAACTGAAGCAGAAACTTCACGTCTGTTGCGCATGGAAGATGAATTACATAAGCGCATCATTGGCCAAGAGCAAGCGATTAAGGCGTTGTCACAAGCAATCCGTCGTACTCGCGCAGGGCTTAAGGATCCAAAGCGCCCTGGCGGCTCATTTATCTTCGCTGGTCCTTCCGGTGTTGGTAAGACCGAACTTTCACGCACTCTCGCACAGTTCCTCTTTGGCGACGAAGATGCGTTGATCCAACTCGATATGTCTGAGTACTCCGAGAAGCACACCGCGTCACGTCTCTTCGGCGCACCTCCTGGATATGTTGGGTATGACGAAGGTGGACAGCTCACCGAAAAGGTACGTCGTCGTCCATTCTCTGTAGTTCTCTTTGATGAGATCGAAAAAGCGCACCCAGATATCTTCAACTCACTCTTACAGGTACTTGAAGAGGGTCGCCTGACTGATGCTCAAGGACGCCAAGTAGATTTCAAGAACACCGTGATCATCATGACCACCAACCTTGGAACGCGCGATATTTCGAAGTCGCTCTCACTTGGTTTTACTAACGTCAACGATGCTCTCGGTAACTACGAGCGTATGAAGAACAAGGTTCAGGACGAATTGAAGAATCACTTCCGTCCAGAGTTCCTCAATCGTATTGATGACACCATCGTCTTCCACCAGCTATCTGAAAACGAAATCATCCAGATTGTTGATCTCATGATCGCAAATCTTGAGACTCGTTTGAAGGCGAAAGATATGGGTATCGAACTCACATCAAAGGCGAAATCAGTACTCGCAGCTCGCGGTTATGACCCCGTCCTTGGTGCGCGTCCACTTCGTCGCACAATCCAACGTGAGATAGAAGATGCGCTATCCGAGAAGATTCTCTTCGGTGAGGTAAAGAGCGGTCAGATCATCTTGATTGATGTTGAAGGCGAAGAAGGAAAAGAAACCTTTACCTTTAAAGGTACTGCTCGCGAAGCGCTTCCTGATACACCAGAAGATCTCGCAGAGGCCCCAACCGCGTAATTACAGCTGGATAACTTTGCTGCCGACGATGAG
>JBEATV010000031.1:0-15337 GCA_041161815.1 Actinomycetota bacterium
ACACTGGAACTACAGGAGCAACTGGTCCGACGGGCGCTACTGGAGCACAAGGAGCAACAGGTCCGACGGGTGCGACTGGAGCAACTGGTCCTTCAAACATTCAAATTGGAAATGTAACTTTTAGTGGAACCCTTTCGGGGAATGCTGGAGTGTCCATGGCTTCAGCAAACTTTGGAAGCTTAGAAGCTGGAAAGAGTTATGTGTTCGACATTCTAGTTTGGGGTAAAACTACGAGTGATTCACTTGATCTCGGACTTTCTGTTTCTGCAATTGGCGCGACTCCGTCACTTACTACTCATTGGATTTCAACAAATTCAAGAAATTATCGAGGCATGACTGGGCAACGAGAGATGTCTCAATTTGCCAGGGTTATTGTTAACGGAAGTACAACGATTACTACCTATCAGCTCGCCGTCACGATCACGAGCGGCAACTTCATACATTCAATCGAGGCTGTGACGCTCGGTGGAGGGTATTCGGGACAGCTAGTTGGCAGCGTGACTGGATGATGCGAAAAGAATGGAGCGGGCGACGGTAATCGAAACCGCGTGACTAGCTTGGAAGGCTAGGGCTCTACCATTGATTAGTTGTGAATTTTTCATCTAGAATCGTCAGCCTGCGCCGCGGGGCGTAGCGTAGTGGCTAGCGCGCCTGCTTTGGGAGCAGGAGACCGTGGGTTCGAATCCCTCCGCCCCGACCAGAACTATTAATAAGTAATGCGAGTCAGGAGTCCTGTGAAAAGCGCTGTCGAAAGTATTTCAGCTACTCGAGTTCGAATTTCGATTGATGTTGATTTCAATGACCTTGAACCGCATGTAAAGCGTGCATACCAATCCATCTCAGAGCGAATTGTTATTCCAGGTTTCCGTAAAGGAAAAGTTCCACGCGCAATGATTGATCAACGAGTTGGCCGTGGCGCAGTTCTAGATGAAGCTATCAATAACGCTCTTCCAGAGTTCTACACACAAGCAGCCCGTGAGAATGATGTCCTTGTGGTTGGTCGACCAACCGTCGATATCAAAGAGCTAAAGGATAATGAACTCGTAAAGTTTGAAGTAGAAGTAGATGTTCGTCCTGAGGTCACACTTCCTGACTTCTCTAAGATTGAAATCAGCGTTGATGATGTTGCAGTTTCAGATAAGGATGTCGAAGAACAGGTTGAAGCGCTTCGTATCCGTTTCGGAACTCTCACAACAGTTGAGAAAGATGCAGCATCTGGTGATTTTGTTTCTATTGACTTAGTTGCACGTGTTGATGGGAAAGATGTTGAAGGCGGCACAGCAAACGGAATTTCATACGAAGTAGGCTCAAATCGCATGATCGAAGGACTTGATGCTGCACTTGAAGGCATGAAGGTTAATGAGACCAAGTCATTCAGCGCTCCACTTGTTGGAATGCAAGAAGGTGAGTCCGGCGAAGTTGAAGTAACTTTGAAGGCCGTCAAGAAGCGCGAACTTCCTGACCTCAACGATGAATTTGCCAAGCTTGCTAGCGAGTTTGAAACTCTCAAGGAACTCGAGGCTGATGTACGCGAGCGTCTCGCTCGTCTCAAGGCGATGGAACAAGGCGCACAAGCGCGCGATAATCTCTTGAAGATGCTTCTTGAGACTGTTGAGATTCCGGTGCCTGAGAACCTCGTTAATGATGAGGTTAATGACCACCTCGAGAAGGAAAATCGCCTCGAAGATGAGACTCACCGCAAGGAAGTGACTGAAGAGATCACTCGTTCGGTCAAGGGCGACTTCTTGCTTGACGCAATCGTCAAAGCGGAAGAAGTCCAGGTATCAGAGGCTGAACTCACAGAATATTTGATTCGCACTGCAGCTCGTTATCAGATGACCCCTGATCAATTTGCACAACAAATTACTCAGGCTGGCCAAGTCGCAACATTGATGGCGGAAGTCGCTCGCACTAAGGGCCTTGCAATCGTTCTCGAGCGCGTCAATGTAAAGGACGCTTCGGGTAATGCCGTCGATCTTTCGGCGCTAGCGCCAAAGAAAGCCGAAGAGCCTCAAGCCTAATTTCGCTCTGCCCTGAGCGAACATCACGATAATTTCCGCTTTCGAGGAAGCATTTTGGCCCGCTGAGCGTTAGGGTCACTACATAACTTTTATCAGGAGGAATTTGTGGAGCTTATTACCCCACGCTTGGCGACACCAGGCGCCGGCGGTTTAGACGATCAGGTCTATAACCGATTACTGAAGGAACGCATCATCTTCCTTGGTTCTGTAGTCGAAGACACCATGGCAAATGCGATTGCTGCACAGATGTTGCTTCTCGCCGCTGAAGATCCTGATAAAGACATTTACCTTTACATCAACTCACCTGGAGGTTCTATCTCTGCAGGTATGGCTATCTATGACACGATGCAATACATCAAGAATGATGTTGCAACCGTAGCAATGGGACTAGCTGCATCGATGGGTCAGTTCTTGCTTTGCGCAGGCGCCCCCGGCAAGCGTTACGCGTTGCCACACGCGCGCATCATGATGCACCAACCATCAGGTGGAATTGGTGGAACAGCCTCAGATATCAAGATTCAAGCAGAACAGATGTCATTTACTAAGAAGAAGATGGCAGAACTTATTGCACATCACACAGGACAGAAGATGGACACCATCACTGCAGATTCTGATCGTGACCGTTGGTTCAACGCAGAAGAAGCCAAAGAATATGGATTTGTTGATCATGTCGTTAAATCAGCCGGTCAGGTCTCAGGAAGTGGTGGAACAGCGCGATGAAAATCAATGACATTCACAATCGTTATGTGCTCCCAACCATCGAAGAGCGCACCGCTTATGGCTACAAGAGATTAGACCCCTACACAAAGTTGTTCGAAGAGCGCATCATTTTCCTTGGTCAAGGAATTGATGACACTGTTGCAAATGACGTTATGGCGCAACTTCTCACTCTTGAATCAATGGATCCTGATCGTGACATCATGATGTACATCAACTCACCTGGCGGATCTTTCACAGCTCTCACGGCGATTTATGACACGATGCAATTCGTTCGCCCTGATGTCATGACAATCTGTCTCGGACAAGCTGCCTCAGCCGCTGCTGTACTACTTGCGGGCGGAACTGCCGGAAAGCGTTATGCACTCGAGCACTCGCGTATCTTGATTCACCAGCCTTATAGCGAAGGCGGAGGACAGGGCTCAGATATCGAAATCCAAGCTCGCGAGGTTCTTCGCATGCGAGAACTTCTCGAAGAGATGCTCTCGAAGCACTCCAAGAAATCCAAAGAGGAGATCGGAAAAGATATTGAACGCGACAAGATTCTTACCTCTGCTGAGGCTGTCGAGTACGGCTTAGTAGATCAGATTCTTGCTTCACGGAAAGCTTCTTCGAAGAAGTAACCTCTCGCTCGGCAATTACTCTAAGAGCGAACACGTTCCACCCACATCGGTCAGGGTTGCCGATTTACGATTAGGTCCTTCCCTAACGAAAGTAGGCGTTCAGTGACTCGCATCGGTGAAAGCGGCGATCTTCTTAAGTGTTCCTTCTGTGGCAAGACCCAGAAGCAAGTAAAGAAGCTCATCGCAGGTCCTGGCGTATACATCTGTGATGAATGTATTGATCTCTGTAACGAGATCATCGAAGATGAATTAAGCGAAGCCACCTCGGCTGGCTTACAAGAGCTTCCAAAGCCACAAGAAATCTATGACTTCCTCGATCAATACGTCATTGGTCAAGATCGTGCAAAGAAGTCACTATCTGTCGCTGTTTACAATCACTACAAGCGAATCAAATCAGGGGATCGTCATCGCGAAGATGGCGTCGAACTTTCAAAGAGCAATATCTTGCTTCTTGGCCCAACAGGTTGCGGTAAGACACTTCTCGCCCAGACTTTGGCTCGCATGCTCAATGTTCCATTTGCGATTGCTGACGCAACAGCTCTCACCGAAGCAGGTTATGTCGGTGAAGATGTAGAAAACATTCTGCTTAAGTTAATTCAAGCCGCAGATTTTGATGTCAAGAAAGCCGAAACTGGAATCATTTATATCGATGAAATCGATAAGGTCGCGCGTAAGAGCGAGAACCCCTCAATCACGCGAGATGTTTCGGGCGAAGGTGTTCAACAAGCACTCCTCAAGATTCTCGAAGGAACAACTGCTTCAGTTCCACCGCAAGGTGGACGCAAGCACCCACATCAAGAATTTATTCAGATTGATACCACCAATGTCCTCTTTATTGTTGGTGGCGCCTTTGCAGGTCTTGAAAAAATCATCGAAGGTCGTAAAGGAAAGGCTGGCGTCGGATTCAATGCCACGCTTCAGACTGAAGAAGATAAGAAGACTAATGATCCTTTCGCCGATGTAATGCCTGAAGATTTGTTGAAATTCGGCATGATTCCTGAGTTCATTGGCCGCCTTCCAATCGTTACCTCTGTTGAGAACCTTGATCGCGCAGCTCTACTGCAGATTCTTACTGAGCCAAAGAATGCTCTGGTTCGCCAATATGCACATCTCTTCGAGATGGATGATGTTGAGTTTGAAATCACCACAGAGGCGCTTGAGGTCATCGCAGATCAAGCTATTGCCCGTGGAACCGGCGCACGTGGTCTACGTGCAATCATGGAAGAGGTACTTCTTCCAGTTATGTACGAAGTTCCAAGCAAGAAAGAAATTGGCAAGGTCTTGGTGACTCCAGAAGTGATTCTTTCGAAGGCTGCTCCGACTTACGTCGAGCGCGGACCCAATAGCGTCAAGCGTTCATCAAAACGTGGGGAAGAGAAGACTGCGTAATAATCGGTAGTATCTCGCCTTATGTCAGAGCTGCCCGCACAATTTTCTCCGAGCGAAATCGAGGGACCGCTCTACCAAAAGTGGTTGGACGCCGGCTACTTCACAGCAAAAGCACAATCTGACAAAGATCCTTTCTGCATCGTTATCCCTCCGCCAAACGTCACAGGAAGTCTGCACATTGGTCATGCGCTAGATCATTCAATTCAAGATCTACTCACACGTATGAAGCGTATGAAAGGTTTTGAAACACTCTGGCTTCCCGGAATGGACCATGCAGGAATCGCAACCCAGAACGTTGTTGAAAAGCAGTTAGCTGCCCAAGGTAAATCTCGTCACGATCTTGGACGCGAAGAGTTTGTAAAGAAGGTTTGGGCTTGGAAGTCCGAATCTGGCGGAGCAATTCTCGGCCAGATGAAGAGATTGGGCGATAGCGTTGATTGGTCTCGCGAACGCTTCACTATGGATGAGGGTCTCTCTGAAGCTGTCCTCACAATCTTTAAGCGACTTTACGATGCTGGACTTATTTACCGTGCGGAAAAAATCATTAACTGGTGCCCACGATGCTTGACTGCGCTCTCCGACATTGAAGTTGACCATAGCGATGATGCTGGTGAATTTGTCCAGGTCCGCTACGGCGATGATGAATTAGGAATCACAGTTGCCACTACCCGTCCTGAAACAATGCTTGGTGATGGCGCTGTCGCAGTTCATCCGAATGATGAACGCTATAAACATCTCATTGGTAAGAACGTCCTACTCCCTCTCGTTAATCGAATGATTCCGATTATCGCCGACGAACTTGTAGAGCCAGAATTCGGAACAGGCGCTGTCAAAGTAACCGCTGCTCACGATCCCAATGACTTCGAGATGGGAATGCGCCATGGCGTGCCACTCATCGTAATTATGGATGAGCACGGCGTGATGTCAGGAACCGGAACCGAATTTGATGGCATGGATCGCTTCGATGCTCGAAAAGCTGTGGTAGAGAAACTTCGCAGCATGGGACGGGTGGTCTCTGAAAAGCGACCATACATTCACGCAGTCGGTCACTGTTCTCGATGTGACACAACAGTAGAGCCGCGACTTTCAAAGCAATGGTTCGTCAAGGTTGCGCCACTTGCTAAAGCTGCTGGCGACGCAGTTCGCAATGGCAAAGTGAAGATTGATCCAGTTTCAATGGAACCGCGTTATTTTGAGTGGGTCGACAACATGCATGATTGGTGCATCTCTCGCCAACTCTGGTGGGGCCACCGAATTCCAGTCTGGTACGGACCAGACGGAGAAGTAATTGTTGTTGGTCCGGGCGAAAAGGCTCCCGAAGGTTATGAACAAGATCCTGATGTTCTTGATACTTGGTTCTCTTCAGCTCTCTGGCCATTCTCAACTTTAGGTTGGCCGAATAATTCTGATGATCTGAAAAAGTTTTATCCCACTAGCGTTCTCGTAACTGGATACGACATCCTCTTCTTCTGGGTTGTGCGCATGATGCTTTTCGGTTTGTTCGCTATGGATGGGGTTCCACCATTCAAAGTGATTGCACTTCACGGCTTGGTTCGCGACAAGAACGGCAAGAAGATGAGCAAGTCACGCGGAAATACTGTGGATCCTCTGGAATTCATGGACAAGTACGGCTCGGATGCTCTCCGCTTCACACTTGCACGCGGAGCGAACCCGGGTACAGATCAAGCGCTAGCCGAAGAGTGGATTGCTGGTTCGCGTAACTTCGCAACAAAAGTTTGGAACGCCTCTCGTTTCGCCATGATGAATGGCGCAAACGTTAACGGACCACTACCAGATCGCGCCGCGCTCAACCACATTGATCGATGGATTCTGGGCCGACTTGATGAAACTATTCGAAATACCGATCACTTATTTGAGACTTTCGAATTCGCAAAAGGTTGCGAAGAGATTTACCACTTCGCATGGGATGAAGTCTGCGATTGGTATCTCGAACTCATTAAAGACAACTTCGCTAAGGGCGGCGTTGAAGCAGATAAGACTCGCCGCGTTCTTGGACATGTTCTTGACCAACTACTGAGGTTGATGCACCCAACCATGCCATTTCTTTCAGAAGCGTTATGGACTGCACTTACTGGTGGCGAATCACTAGTAATCGCAGAATGGCCTAGGGCAAAGACAGTAGTCGAGGATCCAGAAGCGCTCGCTGTTGTCTCTGACATGCAACGACTTATTACTGAGATTCGACGCTTCCGAAGCGATCAAGGAATCAAGACTTCTGCTCGAGTCGCGGCACGAATTGACGGACTTAGCGGGGCATCAGCCCAATATGAAGCAGCAATTCGATTCTTAGTGCGACTTGATGAACCCCCAGCTCAGTTCAATCCCAGCGCAAAGATTGAAGTTGGAGATTTTGTAGTTCACTTCGATCTCACGGGCAGTGTCGACGTAAAAGCAGAACGAGCTAGATTGCAGAAAGACTTGGAAGCAATCAAGAAAGATCAGCAGACTGCTCAAGTCAAACTTGAAAACGAAAACTTTATGGCAAAAGCTCCGATGGATGTTGTGAAGACAATTCGCGAGCGTATGGAGTTCTGCGAGAGCGAAATCGCACGAATCACTGCACTGCTTGCCACACTGCCAAAAGATTAAAATGACAAGTCAGGATGATCTCCAGAGGCTAGATGCGATCGAGAAAGCACTTCTCAATCGTTGGCCCGAGACTCGTATCGCTCCTACCCTTGATCGAATAGCTGCGCTCGCAGATGTTCTGGGTTCTCCTCAACTCTCGTATCCAACAATTCATATCGCTGGAACAAATGGCAAGACAACCACAACCAGGTTAATCGATTCACTCTGTTATCAATTAGGAATGCGTACTGGTCGCTTCACAAGCCCACATCTTGAGAGTTTTCTTGAGCGCATCTCTATCAATGGTGAACCCATCTCACCTGAGGGAATGATTGCTACCTACAATGACATTGCTCTCTATTTAGATTTGATTGATTCAAAGATGCCGAACAAGTTGTCATTCTTTGAATCAATGTGTGCTTTAGCTTTCGTTGCTTTTGCCGAGTATCCAGTTGATGTGGGGATTTTTGAATGCGGAATGGGTGGCGAGTGGGATTCCACAAATGTCATCAATGCCGCAGTCTCAGTCGTGACCCCCATTGGATTTGATCATATGGAGTACTTAGGCGATACCCTCGAGAAAATTGCGACCACTAAATCAGGAATCATCAAAGAGAACTCCTTTGCCGTGCTTGCACGCCAAGAGGCAGAAGTTGCGCAGGTTTTGATGCATAAGTGCGCTCAAGTAGATGCCACTCCGTTGCGTGAAGGCGTTGAATACGCTGTCACAAATCGAGCTCTAGCAGTAGGCGGTCAACTCATCTCGATCTCTGGCGTTTATGGAGATTACGACGACCTCTTTCTTCCTCTTCACGGCGCGCATCAGGCTGCTAACGCCGCAACCGCGCTCGCCGCTGTCGAGGTTTTTGCGGGGGAGGAGAAGTTAGATGAAACCGTTGTACGCGAAGCATTTGCAAACGCCACATCTCCGGGGCGTTGCGAAGTCATCATGCGTAATCCAACAGTAATCATCGATGCAGCACACAATCCACACGGCGCTCAATCTTTGCGCAGGACAATCAAGGATGAATTTGATTTTGATTCCATCATCGCAGTTATTGCGCCGATGGGAGATAAGGATGTCGACGGAATCCTCGAGGAACTCGAAGATTCTGTCTCGTATGTAATTGTCTCGAGAAATAGTTCACACCGCGCAGCTTCACTTCCAGAATTGAAGTTGCAGGCAACTTCGGTATTTGGAAGCGATCGTGTCACTGCCATTGAAACTTTGCCCGAAGCTCTTGCCACTGCAATCGAACAAGCACGACTACAAAATGGTGTTCATGGCTCGAATGCAGCAGTCTTAGTGGCAGGTTCGGTTGTCACTGCAGGTGAGGCGCGTGGAATAATTCGTCGTATGAGGGAGAAGAAGTAATGAAGATGCTTGCGCGCAGCGTTTTGATTATGGAGATTTTCATTATTGGATTTGCCGTATTAGTAGCGAAAGATCTCTCTAAGAGCGAGATTGAAAATGAGGCGATAATCCTTGGAGGAGTAATCGCCCTCCTAGCCTTCATTGCCTCCGGAACATTGAAATGGAAATTCGGTTGGATCTTGGGCTGGATTGTTCAGTTTTCTCTCATCGCATATGGGTTTGCGGTCTTCACAATGTTCTTCCTGGGGGCCTTGTTTCTAGGGCTCTGGACTGCGGCCATCGTGTTGGGGCGCAAGGGTGAGGCGGCTCGGGCGGCATTTAGCGAGAGTCCGAAAACAGAATAGACTTACCGGGTGTCCAACTCGAACTCTTCTTCACAGCGCACCCTGATTCTCATTAAACCTGACGGTGTGCGTCGTGGTCTCGTTGGCGAAGTCATTGCTCGAATCGAACGCAAGGGTTACAAGATTTCTTCTCTTCGCATGTTGAACGCCGATAAGTCCATGTTGGAGGCGCACTATGCGGAACATCAAGGAAAACCTTTTTATGAACCACTCATGGAATTCATGCTCTCTGGTCCAATCGTCGCAATGATTGCCGAAGGCGAGCGAGTGATTGAAGGATTCAGATCCCTAGCTGGCACAACTGATCCGACTGTTGCAGCACCAGGTTCGATTCGTGGTGATTTGGCTCGCGATCAAGGCACACGCGTTGTCCAAAACATCGTTCATGGATCAGATTCACCTGAATCTGCAGAGCGCGAAATCAAGATTTTCTTCCCCAACTTGTAAGGAGCAACGCACATGCCGAATCAAATCAACCGTTGGTCATTCCTTGGTCGCGATATGGCGATTGACCTAGGTACCGCAAACACTCTCGTGTATGTGCGTGGTAAAGGAATTGTCCTTAACGAACCAAGCGTTGTTGCTGTCAATCAAGACACTGGCGCGGTACTCGCGGTCGGAACCGAAGCCAAGAAAATGATTGGTCGTACACCAGGAAATATTGTTGCCATTCGTCCATTGAAGGATGGCGTTATTGCTGACTTCGACACCACGGCATTGATGATTAAGTACTTCATTCGCCAAGTGCACAAGCGCACTTACTTAGCAAAACCTCGTATCGTGATCTGCGTTCCCTCTGGCATCACAGGCGTAGAGCAGCGTGCTGTTAAGGATGCTGGTTACGAGGCTGGAGCGCGAAAGGTCTACATCATTGAAGAGCCAATGGCTGCAGCTATTGGTGCGGGTCTACCTATCCACGAACCAACAGGAAATATGGTCGTAGATATCGGTGGTGGAACAACTGAGGTCGCAGTCATCTCACTTGGAGGAATAGTTTCCGCTCTTTCTATCCGTGTTGGCGGCGATGAACTTGATCAAGCAATCATGAATTGGGTAAAGAAAGAATTCTCACTCATGCTTGGAGAGCGCACCGCCGAAGAAATCAAGATGGCAATCGGCTCTGCTTATCCACTCAGAGATGAACCAGATGCCGAAATTCGTGGTCGCGATTTAGCAACCGGACTCCCAAAAACAATCGTTGTTTCCTCTGAAGATATTCGCAAGGCGCTAGAAGAGCCAGTCAATGCAATTGTTAATGCTGTTAAGAACACTCTTGATAAAACACCACCAGAACTTGCCGCAGATCTTATGGATCGCGGAATCGTCTTGACTGGTGGAGGAGCGCTCCTTAAGGGTCTTGACGAAAGATTGCGTCACGAAACAAATATGCCGATTCACATTGCAGATCGTCCGCTTCAAGCAGTCGTTGAAGGATCTGGAAAGTGTGTTGAGGAATTCGAGGCGCTAGAGAAGGTTTTGATCTCCGAGCCTCGTCGTTAGTTAAGTCATGGCAAATCGAGGCTCTAATCGAACACGACTCTTATGGGTCTCATTGTTAGTGACCTCGTTATTCTTGATTACTCTCGATCTTCGCGGCGTTAGTCTGATTTCTTCAATCCGCAATGGAACTCAGGGCTTCTTGGCGCCAATTCAAAAAGTTGGTAGCAATATCGTCTCTCCGCTTAGCAATCTCTTTGAGGATATAACAAACTTAGGTCGAACTCNCCTCAAAGAAGAGAATGAGAAGCTGAAGAGTCAGTTAATCCTCAATGAGAATATCGTCGGTGAGCTAGAACAGCTCAAAGGAGTTCTCGATCTCGCAGGCGCTGCACGATTTAAAGTTGTATCGGCTCGCGTTCTAACCAAGGGTGGCACAGGTACTTTTGGTGAAACCATCGTGATTGACGCTGGATCTAAAGCGGGAATCCGCCGGGATATGACAGTGATTGCTTCAGCCGGTCTTGTTGGGGTCGTGAAATCTACAACGTCGAATTCAGCGGTTATCTTGCTCATGAGTGATCCATCATTTCGTATCGGTGTAAGAGTTGCTGGCACGCAAGATATGGGAGTTTTATCAGGTGAAGGTAATAGTCGATTCTCACTTCGAATGTTGAGCGCAACTGGCCAGATCACCGTCGGAGACGTTTTGCTTGCACGTGGAAGTTCGGGTGATAGCCCCTTTGTTCCAGGTGTTCCTGTCGGTCAGGTCACCTTTGTCGAAAACACTGTTGGGCAACTTACAAAACAAGGCAGAGTTCAAGGTTTTGTTGATCTCAATGCGCTCGGCATTGTTAGCGTCGTTTTAGATGCAGTCGGCGCTAACCCTGGCGATGCACTTGTTCCAAAAGCTCCTAAGCCCGCCCCTACTGTCACCGTTTTCGTAACGCCAGAACCTTCTCCAAGCGAGTAAGCGATGACTTTCAACCGCTTGCCAGCAATCATCGGAATTTTCGCTCTTGTTTTTATCCTGCAAGAAGCGTTGATTAACAGAATAAATTTTTTCGTCGGGGGATTCTCGCTCTACTTGGCATTCTTTGTTGCATGGATCATGCAAGAAGAACGCAATAGCGCGGTCACTACTGGATTCATAGCAGGTCTCATTGCCGATCTCTCTCCAACATTGGAGGCGCCATTTGGACTCTGGACTTTTGTTTTGACCTCTTTAAGTTATCTGCTTGCCACAAATGTGCGCGCAGCCTTGGATTCCGAGTTGAGTCCTGTTGTGATGACATTTGTTACCGTGATTGGTAGCGCCTCTGCACTCATTCTTTTCCTCGTCACAGGCGCCATTTTGGGTCAAGATTTGGGATCTGCCACTTTCGTTACACGTGAAATTGGTGGCCATGGATTGTGGACACTGTTGTTATCGCCAATCTATATTCCGCTCACAATCGCTGCATATCGCCTCACATTGACTGCAAGGAACCGCTAGTGAGAAGCCGTTCAGCGCTCAGCCTCCTTGTCGTTCAAGTATTTGTCGCTTCCTTAATGCTTGCCCTCTTTGGCCGCCTCTTTTATCTGCAGATTGCGGATGGCCCGCGTTATCAAGAAGCTGCACTAGATATTCAAAGTCGAGACATCGTCACGCCAGCGCTACGTGGACTCATCGTGGATCATGAAGGAAATCTTCTAGCGACAAATAAAGCCGGATTGATGGTCACCGCAGATCGTTCTCTCCTCGACAAATTAGATGATCAGGGCCGATCTGTTTTAGCGCGGGCCGCAAACATCCTTAAGTTGAATTACGAAGATGTTTTGGCGCGAACCAGACTCTGCGGAGAGCTCCCTGAGGGTGAACGCAATGGATGCTGGAATGGAAATCGCTATCAGCCAATTCCCATCACAAAGGAAGCAACTGAGAGTCAAGTTTTATCGATTTTAGAACAGTCAGATCTCTTCCCTGGAATCAACGCGGAGCCAGTTTCAATCCGCTATTACCCCTCATACGCCGGCGAGCGTGCAACACATCTCCTTGGATATATCGGACCAATTACGGAAGCCGATCTCAATAATGAAGAAGGCAAACGTTATTATCGAAACGAATTCATTGGTAAAGCTGGCGTAGAAATAATGTATGACAATCAACTGCGCGGAACTGCTGGCGTCAAGACCGTCATTGTTGATCGTAAAGAAGCAGTTACTCAAGAATCTCGAAATACCCCTGCAATCTCGGGAAATCATGTGGTGGTAAATCTCAATGCAAAGTTACAGGCGGTAGTAGAGCAAGAATTAAAGAGCGCGGTTCTGCGCGCTCGAGCATCTGGATATCGCGGTGATTCTGGAGCGGCGATTGTCATGGATACAAACTCAGGTGGAATCTTGGCTATGGCGTCATATCCAGATTACGACCTCAACATTTGGGAGAACGGAATCACGGTAAGGCAGGCAAAGGAGCTCTACAGCGAAGAGAGCGGAGTTCCCGCACTCTCGCGAGCAATTCAAGGTGGTTTTGCACCAGCCTCAACTTTCAAAGTTGTCTCATTGTCGGCTGCAGTTGATGCTGGCTATAGCCTGAAAGCAACTTATGACTGCCCAGCACAGGTGCAGATTGGTACGCGAGTGTTTCGAAACTTCGAGAGCAAGGCTGCGGGCCGAATCGATATGACCAAAGCGATGGCCATTTCGTGTGACTCAATTTGGTACCAGATTTCCTATGACGAGTGGGTAAGAGATGGTGGATTAAAACCGAAGGCGTCACCCAATGATTATTTCTTTAAGACCGCTGCGGGCTTTGGAGTCGGTAAGAAAACTGGGATCGATCTTCCCTCTGAAGTGAAGGGGCGCTTACCGAATCGAGATTGGAAACTCGCGTGGTACAAAGATAACGAAGACTTCTTCTGCAATTATGAAAAGCGTGCAAAGAAATCTCAACTCACTCCCTATCTCATCGAGTTAGCTCGAGAGAACTGTTTAGACGGTGACAAAGTTCGAGCCGGCGATATGGTCAACTTCTCAATTGGCCAGGGCGATACTTTGATGACTCCGCTACAGATGGCTGTGATGTACTCAGCAATTGCTAATGGCGGAAAGTTAGTTGTACCAAAAGTTGCCCGTGCCATTGTTGAGCCAAGTGGCCGTCTGGTGAAGGAATTCACTCCTGAGGTTTCGGGCAAGCTTCCAATCACAAGAGGAACTTTGAAGTTCCTACAGAATTCATTGCGCGCAGTTGTGACTTCTGGAACTGGTCAAGGAGCATTTGCAGGTGTAGGTGTTGAAGTAAGCGGCAAGACCGGAACCGGTCAAGTCTTCGGTCGCAACCTCGATGGTTCAGCAAAAGATGACACTTCATGGTTTGCTTCATATGCGCCTACCAAGAATCCGCAATACACCGTCGTGATGATGGTCAGCCAAGGCGGATTTGGTGCGAGCACAAGCGGCGTAGGAGTCAGAAGAATCTACGAACACATTTTCGGGACAAATGGCAAAGAAGCAATCTTCCCCAATGGAATTCCAACCCGTCTTCCAACAATTGATTCTTCCAAAGGATCTCTCTCATGACGATGACATTTAAGCAACGCAAGGGGGACAAGAGAGGATTCTTTGCAGGTTCTGATCGCATCATGAACTCTGCAGTTGTTGCGCTCTTGCTGATGGGAATCATCTTGGTTTATGCAGCAACTCGTGACTGGTTTGCATCAAATAACCTAGATCCCGAGTATTACCTCAAGCGTCAGATCATCAACGTGATTATCGGAATAGCGTTGGCGTACGGAACCACCCTCATTGATTACCGACTTCTGCGCGCTTATACGCCCATCGTGTGGGGAGTCGGCGTATTAGGACTGATTGCTGTTCTTATCCCTGGTTTAGGTTCAACGGTTAATGGCGCACGTTCCTGGATCTCCTTCCCGGGCGGTTTCCAGATACAACCTGCAGAGTTGGCGAAGATTTCCATCATTGTTGGAATGGCTCTCATTCTCTCTGAACGTATTGCTGGAAATGATGCGCCGACGGATCGACAAGTTCTGCAATCCCTTGGGGTAGCAGCAATTCCAGTTCTGCTCATCGTTCTGCAACCTGACTTAGGAACTGTGCTGATTATTTCTGCGTGCATCATCACCATGATTGCCGTCTCAGGAGCGCGGATGAGATGGGTCATTGGATTGCTTGTAGTTGGCGTTACTGGTGCATTTCTTGCTGTTGCAAGTGGTGAAGTGAGTGAATACCAACTTAATCGTTTACGTTCTTTCGTGGATCCATCAGCTGATCCACAAGCAAGTGGTTATCAATTACGGCAAGCACGTATCACGATTGGTTCAGGTGGGCTTCTCGGTAAAGGGCTCTTTGATGGCCCTCAGACAAATGGACGTTTCGTACCCGAGCAACACACCGACTTCATCTTCACGGTTGCCGGCGAAGAGATTGGTTTTCTTGGTTCAGGATTTATTCTCCTTCTTTACGCAGTTATTTTGATGCGCGCATTTTCAATCGCACGCCAGACCACAGACCTCTTTGGTCGTATGGTCTGCGTTGGAGTTATCGCTTGGTTCTCCTTCCAAATTTTTGAAAACATAGGCATGACCATGGGATTGATGCCAATGACCGGTGTTCCTCTTCCTTTCCTCTCCTATGGGGGATCGAGCATGTTTGCCAACATGATCGGCATTGGCCTGCTGCAAAACGTCTATCAACGCAGCCGTTGAGGCGACTCTCCCGTTCGAATTAGGCACGCTGGCGGAGTCTCTGCCATACTTCAGGGGTTCGAATCGCCTCACGTTCTTGAGGTCGCCAAGACCGCTCTTTAGGTGCGGTCGGCTGATCCAGATAAAGGCGCCACCA
>JBEATV010000032.1:0-10332 GCA_041161815.1 Actinomycetota bacterium
TGGCTCGAGGAGAACAGGACCAGCAAGTTTTGCTGCTTCCTTGAACGCCGCGATTCCAGCAATCTTGAAGGCCAACTCCGATGAGTCAACATCGTGGTAAGCGCCATCAAGAAGAGTGACACGTACATCTGTGAGTGGATAACCAGCAAGTGGTCCGCTCTGCATTGCATCTTGGCAACCATCATCTACTGATGGGATGTACTCGCGAGGAATACGTCCGCCCGTAACTTTATTTACGAACTCGTATCCACCTTCGACTGCACCAACAGGAAGTGGCTCGAGTGCGATCTGGATCTTTGCGAACTGTCCAGAACCACCGGTCTGCTTCTTATGTGTGTAGTCATAACGATCAACTGGCTTACGAAGAGTTTCGCGATAAGCAACCTGTGGCTTACCGACGTTAGCTTCGACTTTGAATTCGCGCTTCATACGATCGACGAGGATTTCAAGGTGAAGCTCACCCATACCGCCGATGATTGTCTGGGCGGTTTCTTCGTCGGTGCGAACGTGGAATGTTGGATCTTCTTCAGCAAGACGTTGGATTGCGACGCCAAGTTTCTCTTGGTCGCCCTTGGTCTTTGGCTCGATAGCAACGTGAATAACTGGAGCTGGGAAATCCATCGACTCGAGGATGACTGGCTTCTCTGGATCACAGAGAGTGTCACCGGTGGTGGTGTCCTTAAGGCCCATCACAGCGATGATGTCACCGGCTGAGGCGGTTGGGATTTCTTCGCGCTTGTTAGCGTGCATTCGATAAATCTTGCCGATACGTTCTTTACGGTCCTTGGTGGAGTTAAGGATTCCGGTACCTGCTTCGAGAACGCCGGAGTAGATACGTACGAAAGTGAGCTTTCCAAGGTGCGGATCGCTCATGATCTTGAATGCAAGTGATGAATATGGTTCGGCAGCATCTGGCTTACGAGCGATTTCAACGCTCTTGTCACCCATCTTGGTACCTGTGATCGCATCAACATCGAGTGGTGATGGAAGGTAACGAGTAACTGCATCAAGCATTGGCTGGACGCCCTTGTTCTTGAAAGCAGAACCTGTAAGAACTGGGGTTAACTTGTAAGAAAGAGTTGCACGACGGATACCTGCGATGAGCTCTTCTTCAGAGAGTGATTCACCAGCGAGGTACTTCTCCATGATCGTGTCATCGTTTTCTGCGAGAGTCTCAAGAAGTGCATGACGAGCTGCGTCGCACTTTTCTTTGAGATCTGCAGGAATTTCTTCAACTTTGTAATCTTCACCCTTTTGGGTTTCGCCGCGCCATGTGAGCGCCTTCATTGCAATGAGATCGACAACGCCGATGAAATCGCTTTCAGCTCCGATTGGGACCTGGAGTACGAGAGCGGTTGCACCAAGACGTGAACCAATCATTTCAACGCAACGATCAAAGTTAGCGCCGGTACGGTCCAACTTATTTACGAAACAGATACGAGGAACGCTGTACTTGTCAGCTTGACGCCAGACGGTCTCTGATTGTGGCTCAACACCTGCGACGCCATCGAAGACTGTGACAGCGCCATCGAGAACACGGAGTGAACGCTCTACTTCAACTGTGAAGTCAACGTGGCCTGGTGTATCGATGATGTTGATGGTGTGGTCTTTCCACTCGCAAGTAGTAGCAGCAGAGGTAATGGTGATACCGCGCTCTTGCTCTTGCTCCATCCAGTCCATAGTGGCTGCGCCCTCATGAACTTCACCGATCTTGTAGTTGATACCGGTGTAGAAAAGGATGCGCTCTGTGGTGGTTGTCTTACCAGCATCAATGTGAGCCATGATGCCGATATTGCGCACCTTTGCGAGGTTAATTGCAGTTGTGGTCGCCATAATTCCTTACCACCGATAGTGAGCAAAAGCCTTGTTAGCTTCTGCCATCTTGTGAGTGTCTTCGCGCTTCTTAACAGCAGCGCCTAGGCCGTTTGATGCATCAATCATTTCGTTTGCAAGACGTTCTGCCATCGACTTTTCGCGACGTAGACGTGAGTTGTCTACCAACCAACGAAGGCCGAGAGTCATGGAACGTGCAGCTTTCACTTCAACTGGAACTTGGTATGTAGCTCCACCAACACGACGTGAGCGAACTTCAACGGCTGGCTTCACGTTATCGAGCGCGCGCTTCAAAGTGATAACTGGATCAACTTCGGTCTTTGCGCGGCATGCTTCAAGAGCTTTGTAGACAATCGCTTCAGCGGTTGAGCGCTTGCCATGCAGAAGCACTTTGTTGATGAGTGCAGTGACGACTGGAGAGTTATAAACCGGATCAGCAATGACCGGAGTTTTGGGAGCGGGACCTTTACGTGGCATTACTTCTTCTCCTTCTTTGCACCGTAGCGTGAACGTGCTTGCTTACGATCCTTCACGCCTTGAGTATCGAGAGATCCACGAACAACTTTGTAACGAACGCCAGGAAGATCCTTAACGCGACCACCACGAACAAGAACGATGGAGTGCTCTTGCAAGTTATGACCTTCACCAGGAATGTATGCAGTTACTTCCATTCCACTTGTGAGACGAACACGTGCAACTTTGCGAAGCGCTGAGTTCGGTTTCTTTGGCGTTGTTGTGTAAACGCGTGTGCATACGCCACGACGTTGTGGACTTCCTTTAAGAGCAGGAGTTGTCGTCTTATCTGACTTATCAACTCGACCCTTACGGACCAACTGCTGAATTGTTGGCACTACTGTTCTCCATCTCATTCGTCCGACCCACGCGGTCGGGTGTGTCGCTCCTGTGGACACAAGGGCGCGAGGCTATCTGAAGCCCCGCGTGACGGTCAAAACGGCTAAAGCAGTAAAACACGCCGCTTTTTATCCCCCGACACGCCGACCAAAACGCGACTACCCTTTACTTATGGCTACCAAAGTAAAGGCTAAGAAAGCCCCCAAGAAATCCACAACTGTGCGCCCCCGTCGCGGTCGTGCAACATCTTCTCGGGTAAGTTCCAAAAACCAAATCACAATCCCTGTGGAGGTACTTCGAGAGATGTCGCTCAAACCAGGTGACCGCGTTGAGTTTCACCTCGACAAAAATAACCGTTTAGTAATAACGCCTATTGATAGCGAGTGGTTAAAAACTCTTGATGAAGTTCTCGGCAGTATGACTGGTATGTGGGATGGATTCGATCTGAGGAAAGAAAGAGAAGAGTGGGACAGCAAATACTCCTAGACTCAACTGTAATTATTGCAGCTTTGAGTGCTTCGGACACTCATCATAAGAAAGCTCAAGAATTGTTTGCTACCACAACACGTTCCCAATGTGCAATTAGCACTATTTCCATTGGTGAAGTCCTAATTCGGCCATCGGTCGCTGGTGAAGAGTCGGTAAACCTATTTTTAAAAAGCCTGAATAATTTAGTTACGAAAGTAATTCCTTTTCAGCAAGACCATGCGCAATTAGCAGCTGTGATAAGAGCAAAGCACAAGATATCTTTTGTGGACTCTATGATTATGGCAACATCTATCATTGATAATCGACTGTTAGTTTCTTTCGATCGCAAGATGATGGGAATCTATGAACGTGTTAAGTAGACCCAAGCTTCGCGGCATCATTCATCTGGTGATGTCACCTCTGGCGCTCGTCGCAGGTCTTACTCTCGTCACGATCACCTCAGAACTTCGTGGCCGCGTAACTCTGACCATATTTACACTCACCGCAGTCTCACTCTTCACCTGTAGCGCTATCTATCACCGCGTTCCGTGGGGTCCATCTGCTAAAGCAATCTGGCGCCGTATTGATCACGCCAATATCCCCCTTCTTATTGCGGGTACATATACGCCTTTTGCCATCTATTTACTCAATAAAAACCAGGCAATAGTGCTGCTTTCTATCGTCTGGGGCGGTGCGTTACTTTCGGGCTTCTTCCGCGTTTTCTGGCTCAATGCTCCGCGCTGGCTCTATGTGCCGATTTATCTTGCGCTGGGTTGGGCGGCATTGATCTATCTGCCGGATTTCTATCGCAACGGTGGATTGCTGGTTCTGGTTTTGATTGCATTCGGTGGTTTTCTCTACTCAGCTGGCGCCATCATTTATGCCATCAAGAAACCTAACTTCTCTATCAATTGGTTCGGCTTCCACGAGCTATTCCACGCCATGACCGCCGCAGCATTCATTTCGCACTTTATTGCTGCGGTACTGGTTATAGTTCGCTAACTATGAGCGTACATATCGGAGCAGAAAAAGGCGATATCGCCGAACGTATCCTTCTTCCTGGTGATCCACTTCGAGCAAAGTGGGTCGCAGACAATTACCTAGAGAACGTCAAGCAATACAACTCAGTCCGCAACATGTTCGGATTCACTGGTACCTACAAAGGCGAACGAATCTCGGTACAGGGCACTGGCATGGGACTTCCGTCTGCATCGATTTATGTAACCGAACTCTTTAACGAATACGATGTTCAAGTCGCAATCCGCATTGGCACCGCCGGTGGAATTCAAGATAAGACAAAAGTTGGCGATCTTGTTCTTGCAATGACCGCATCGACTGATTCAAATATCAATCGCCGTATGACAAATGGACTTGATTTTGCTCCACATTGCGATTTCCATCTTCTCCAGGCTGCCTACGAAGCATCAAAGAAGTTCGAACGCGTACATGTTGGTGGCGTTTCATCAATGGATTTCTTCTATGACGAAACAGATTCGGCCAAGAAACTTCAAGCGCACGGCGTTCTAGCCCTCGAAATGGAAGCCAATCAGCTCTATTCGATCGCTGCCCGAAAAGGCCGCCGCGCACTCGCCATCATGACGATCTCAGACCATGTCTTCACTCATGAAGCGATGGATTCTGCAGCTCGCGAGCGCACACTCAACGATATGGTTGAAGTCGCGCTACATGCCGCCATCAATGGCTAATTAAGAAATCCTTTAAGGCATCACCAAGCCGCCATCAACCGGAACAGTGATTCCGGTGACGTAGCTTGAAGCATCACTTGCTAACCAGATTAGGGTGGCTGCGAGTTCTTCTGGATCTCCTAAACGCCCGGCAGGTGCAAACATCTTGAGCATCTCGACCATATCTTTTGGCAGTTCATCGCTCATCTCTGATGGAAAGAATCCTGGCGCTAACGCATTGACGCGGATTTTTTTACGTCCAGTCCATTGCGCTGCCAAGTCGCGAGTTAATCCGATGAGTCCCGCTTTACTTGCAGCATAAGCAGCCTGCGGCAAACCTTGTGGCTTGATGCCAAGAATGCTGGAGATATTGACGATTACTCCACCATCTTTGTTGGCTTTCGCAAATGCTTGTGCCATCCAATATGCGCCCATCAGATTTACATCGATCACACTTCGGAATTGATCTGGGGTCTCACGAGTTGCGGGAACTGCGGTGCCGACGCCAGCGTTATTGATCAAAATATCTGCTTTACCGAACTTCTCAATCGCAAATGCAATAAGCGCATCGCACTCTTCGGGCTTTGTGACATCTGTTTTCTTCGCCGCATATTTTCTTCCCGCGGCTTCAACCAACTTTCCGGTTTCGGGTAAGCGATCTTCGCGGCGCGCACCAAGGACAACATCAGCGCCGGCTTCTGCCAGAGCTTTCGCAAAGGCGACTCCGAGGCCTGATGAGGCTCCCGTTACGACTGCGACCTTTCCATCTAAACGAAAGCGGTCAAGAACACTCATTTTCCCTCTCCTAAAATCGCTGAACTATGCGTACGGTAGTCGTATGGAGTTCAGTCTCAGCCCTAAGGCAACCGAATATGCCGCAAAACTTCAAGCCTTCATGGATACCGAGGTCTTTCCTGCTGAAGCGACCTACCACCGCCAACGTGAAGAGTTCTTCGCAGCCGGCACGCCTCACAAACTTCCACCAGTAGTCGAAGAGTTAAAGAAGAAAGCAAAGGCGCAAGGGCTCTGGAATCTCTTCTTGCCGCATCTTGATCATGGATTGACTGTTACTGATTACGCAACTTTGGCAGAGATCACTGGATGGTCGCCCGATATCGCACCGGAAGCAATTAACTGTGCAGCTCCTGATACCGGCAATATGGAACTTCTTGACATGTTCGGCACGCCCGAACAAAAAAAGAATTGGCTCGAGCCTCTTCTTGCAGGTGAGATTCGTTCTGGATTTGCGATGACTGAACCTGATGTCGCTTCAAGTGATGCGCGCAATATCAAGACCAGCATCACCAAAGATGGCGATCATTACATCATCAACGGCACTAAGTGGTGGACTACAGGTGCAATGGATGAGCGTTGCAAGATTCTCATCGTGATGGGCAAAACCAATCCTGATGCAGAAGATCACAAACAACAATCGATGATTCTGGTTCCTATCGATACACCTGGTGTCACCGTTGTTCGCAATCTCAGTGTTCTAGGGTTTATAGATCAACATGGACATGCAGAAGTCAGATTCGACAAAGTTCGAGTTCCTGCCTCGCATTTGATTGGCAGCGAAGGCGAAGGTTTTGCACTTGCACAGGCTCGCCTTGGTCCTGGACGAATCCATCACTGCATGCGCGCTATCGGAATGGCAGAACGCGCACTTTCCTTGATGATCAAGCGAAGCCTTACTCGCACCACATTCGGTAAAGAGTTAGCGCGCCAAGGAGTCATCCAAGAATGGATCGCTCAAGCCCGCATCGATATCGAGCAATCCCGTCTTCTTGTCCTCAAAGCAGCGTGGATTATTGATAATCACGGGGCTAAAGCTGCCAGAAAAGAGATTGCTGCTATCAAAGTTGCTATCCCTCGGATGGCAGAACAGATCATCAATAACGCGATCCAAGCCCATGGTGGCGCCGGCGTTAGCCAAGATACGCCGCTGGCTGCGATGTATGCAGGTGTTCGAACGCTTCGGATTGTTGATGGCCCTGATGAAGTACATCTACGCGATATCGCACGGTTAGAGCTCAAGCCTTATATCTCATGAGTGATCTCACGCCTGTTCGTGACGAAGATTCTTTCGACATCGCGAAAGTTCATGCCTGGCTTGAGCCATACATAAATCAGAGAGCTCTTCCCGACGTCCAACAGTTCCGCAGTGGAGCTTCAAATCTTACTTATCTTCTTAAATACCCAGATCGCGAATTAGTTTTACGCCGTCCGCCAGTTGGCACTAAGGCTGTATCAGCCCACGATATGAAACGAGAATTCCTTATTCAGTCTCGACTTAAACCGGTCTACGACTTAGTACCTAATGTTGTGGCGCTCTGTGAGGATCATTCGATTCTGGGTTCTGATTTCTATGTGATGGATCGTATTCAAGGAGAAATATTTCGCCGCGATGTTCCTGAAACTCTGACAAAAGATGATATTTCTATCATGGCTAATTCTTTAGTTTCAGGTTTGGTACAACTCCATGCTGTTGATCCGACAATCTTGCAAGAACTCAATAAGGGCGCGGGATATGTACAACGCCAAGTCGAAGGTTGGTCCAAGCGTTATCGCAACGCACTTACTGATGATGTTCCTGATGGTGAAGATGTCATGAGTTGGCTTGATGCCAACAGGCCTGACGATGTTGGCTCATGCATCATTCATGGCGACTGGCGGATCGACAACATGGTCTTCGATCTAGCCCATAAAAAGCTAGCCGGTGTGCTTGATTGGGAGCTCGCCACAGTTGGAGATCCCCTGATGGACCTTGGCTCTGCGCTTGCTTATTGGGTAGATCGCGACGATGAGCCGATGTTTGCATCTCTACGCCGCCAGCCAAGTCATCTTGAGGGTATGCCAACGAGAAAAGAATTCATCGCTACATATCTCGAACTCAGTAATCGTAAATGCGATGACTTTACTTTTTATGAAGTATTCGGATTATTTCGATTGACGGTCATCATCCAACAGATCTGGGCGCGCTATAAAGCAGGACAGACAACGAATCCTGCTTTCAAAGGTTTCGGCATGGGAGTCAACATTCTCATCAACCGTGCGCAAGGATTAATCTCATGAAAGCCGGACGCATAACTATCTCCACCAGAAAATTTGCAGTCACAGAGGTTCCGACTCCGAGCGCCGGCCCTGGCCAGGTTCGAATCAAAGTTGGTGCCGCTGGTGTGTGTCTCTCGGATGTTCACTTGCTTGATAGCACTCTCTCCCCAGGTTATCTCATAGGTGATGAAGTAACTCTCGGCCACGAAGTTGCCGGCACCATTGATCAACTTGGTGAAGGTGTTCATACTTATCAAGTTGGCGATCGAGTACTTGTGATTGCTGGCGAGCGTAATGAGAAGAATCAGATCACTACTCTTGGTTTTGACTATGACGGTGGTTATGCCGAATATGTGGTCACCAAAGCTGCGCTCATCGTAAAGATTCCTGATGACTTACCTTTCGAAGAAGCCGCAATCATCCCTGATGCGGTCTCCACCCCATGGGCTGCAATTTCATCAACTGCAAAGATGCAACCAGGTGAGAGCGCTGCAGTATTTGGCGTGGGTGGACTTGGAATTCACGCCGTCCAACTCTTAAAGATGCTTGGTTGCAACAAAGTTATTGCTATCGATCCTCGCCCAGATGCCCGCGCAAAAGCCCTAGAAATAGGCGCAGATTTCGCTTTTGACCCCAGCGATGAAGAGCTCAAGAAACACCGCGGCCTCAACGCCGCCTTCGATTTTGCCGGTGTAACCCCAGTACGGAAACAAGCGCTCTCACTTCTTGGTGAACAAGGCCGACTAGTAATCGTCGGAATCGCAAATGAACCCATCACTATCCCCAATGACATGGCATTCACATACATGCGTACTCAAATTCTCGGTCATTATGGATCCGAGCCAGTTCACACCAAAGAACTCGTTGAATTCGTCAGAGCTGGAAAACTCAACCTTAAAGGTTCTATCTCTGAAGTATTGCCACTTGATCAGGCTGCACTAGCTTTAGAGAAGCTCGAGAAGAAAATCGGCAACCCAATCCGTATCGTTCTTAAGCCATAAAAAAATCCCCGACTATCTCTAGCCGGGGATTTTTTACTTCTTCTAACTAGCGGTTTTCGCCTACTTGGTAATCATCCAAGCGAACTGCTTCGCCGGAACCTGTAGTTTCGAATGGCGCGTAGTCATACTCTTCATAGGCTGCGTAAACCGCTGCCTTTGCTTCCTCAGTAGGTTCAACACGCACGTTGCGATAACGAGCAAGACCTGTACCTGCTGGGATGAGTTTTCCGATGATGACGTTCTCTTTGAGACCGAGCAATGGATCGCTCTTCTCTGAAAGCGCTGCATCGGTAAGGACACGAGTTGTTTCCTGGAACGATGCTGCTGATAGCCATGATTCGGTTGCAAGAGAAGCCTTGGTAATACCCATAAGTTCTGGGCGACCTGATGCAGCCTTGCCACTCTTCTGTACCGCTTCGCGGTTTGCTGCCTGGAAACGTAGGTGATCGACCAATTCGCCTGGTAGCAAATCAGTATCGCCTGGTTCGAGGACAGTAATGCGACGGAGCATCTGCTTCACGACGATTTCAATGTGCTTATCGTGAATTCCTACGCCCTGTGAACGGTAAACCTCTTGAATCTCGTGGACGAGGTGAGTCTGCGTTGCACGTGGTCCGAGAATTCGAAGTACTTGCTTCGGATCAATCGCACCGACAACCATCTGTTGTCCAACGCTGACTTTATGTCCTTCTTCTACGAGAAGTTTCTGACGACGTGTAATTGGATAAGCAACCGCTTCGCTTCCATCTTCTGGAGTAACGATGATCTTCTTACCCTTTGCGTCTTCAAGGAAGCTCACAACACCAGCTGCTTCAGCGATTGGTGCAACACCCTTTGGAGTACGCGCTTCGAAAAGCTCGACAACGCGAGGTAGACCATGGGTGATATCGCCCGATGCGGTAGCCGCTCCACCAGTGTGGAAGGTACGCATCGTGAGCTGTGTTCCTGGCTCACCAATTGATTGAGCAGCGATAATTCCAACCGCTTCGCCCACATCAACAAGCTTGCCGGAAGCCATTGAACGGCCGTAGCACTTGGCGCACTGTCCGACCTTGCTATCGCAAGTAAGGATTGAGCGAACCTTCACTTCAGAGACGCCTGCATCAATAAGTTCATTGATGACGCGATCTCCGAGATCTGAACCTGCAGCTGCGATGGTCTTGCCATCAACAGTTACTTCGTCAGCAAGTGTGCGACCATAAATTGAAGTCTCGACATAATCATCACGAGTCAATTTGCCGTTGACGATGTTGCCGATCTTGAGAGTGAGACCGCGATCTGTGCCGCAATCTTCCTCACGGATGATGACATCTTGTGCAACGTCGCAGAGACGACGTGTGAGGTAACCAGCATCAGCGGTACGAAGCGCGGTATCTGCAAGACCCTTACGTGCACCGTGTGTGGAGATGAAGTACTCAAGTACTGAGAGACCTTCGCGGAAG
>JBEATV010000033.1:0-14570 GCA_041161815.1 Actinomycetota bacterium
TTATTGAATAGTGACTGGTAAGGAATACCTAGTTGCTTACCTTCATATTGACCTGCACCCATCATTGACTTGATGACGTTGCGCTTGGTGAACTGTTCATTTGATAGATCAGTATAGAAACCAGTTGTGGCTGCAGTATTGAACTGTGCACCGCGGAAAGTAGTGAAAAGTGCTGCTTTCTTGTTGGTGCGAGCCTTCTGAATTCCAGTCGCCTGGTAATCGACAGAGTTTGAAATTACCTGTGAGATTTTTACACCTGGGTTTAGTGCTTCAAAGTCAGCGATGATCTTGTCAAAGTAGGCTTTGTCTTCTGCACGCCAGTGCCAGAACTCAATTGAGCCACGTGGTGCACGAAGTGCATTTATTGGCTTTAGATTCGATGCGCTGAGCTTTACCTTAGTCCAAACTAGACGTCCAGCAGAGTTCTTTGCGCAAACTAGTGATGTTGAGAAGGTTCCTGTGGACTCTCCTTCAGTTGTGCACTTTTGACCGAGAGATTCGCCTGCTGCGAAGCTACCGGTGATAGGCACGATTGTTGCTGAGATTGCAAATAATCCTGCAATCGCAAGCTTGAACGCCTTAGCGCTCATTCCTTTCTTCATGCTTTCTCCTTATTCGAGGGTTTTGTGGTGAATCGCCTTGATTACCACTCGGTTAGCGGAATGGCTAGCAATTCCGCCATCCTGCGGACTTCTGTGAGGAAATCCATTATGAATTAACCCATTAATCAATTGACGTGCTGGTGCAGATGTACGAACTGTTGCTGTATTACCTTGGAACCGATTAGGAGCAGATAGTGATTCACCACTTGTCATTACCAATCGGAGCTTGCTCGGGTTTGCTGGATCGATATCGGTATCCAGCCGTACCAGAACAACAGGACCGGTCTTCAATGGGAAGTTTCCGGCCACACCTAGTTTTCTATTGCAGTGTATATATTGCGTTGCATTATCGGGATCAACCGCCAAAGTGGTCGATGCTGATCCACAGTGCCAAATTCGGATGATGTTCTCGTCTTCTGCTAAATCAACTGTGTCGACGAGGTAATTTGTGCCAGAGCCCAAGGCCTCCAAAAGCAGCATAGTTACTGCGCCATATACATCTCTTTCGCAGGCTGCTGGAGTGCCGCTTGTGGCGGTTCTACCCATAGCGCCACATGGACAAGCGCCTAAATCAACCGCGAAATCTGGCCAACAACGCATCGCAATCGCAGAGAGATTTTGCGATTCAATCCAATTCTGCAGCGCAACTCGGGTGCTCGCGTTGATACGCGCTTCCTTCTCTGGAACGCTCTTGAGTGATGGTTGGGCATCGCAGGCATCCTGATATTCCGCGCTCTCTTCATCAAGAGGTACGGCAGCAATATCAGCGAAGATCTCCGGGATGGATTTGTTGATGACGTTAATTCCAAATTTGCTATTCAGTGCGTCAGCATCGTAATTGCAGGGAGTGAATCCAGCAGGTGCATCACCAATGGCACCGATAGTGCGGCCCTTGAGAAGTGCCAGAGATTTCTCGACCTTTGCAGTATCTGCAAGTTCGCCACTCGTGGTTGATGGTTGGCCAACATTGGGCATCACGCCAGCTAGCGCGCTCTTCAATCCTTCACGGACATGAGCCTCATCAGGATTTCCATGGAGATGAGTGATGCGCTTGCCATTTACGCGAAGCGCATGCGCCGCTAAGTTAGATCCACACATTGAATTAAGAAGTAAGCGATCCCCTACTTCACCAAATTCTCGGACTGACCAGAGCAGAACTTCGCCTTTAACTTGTGAGAGTAATGAAATTGCAGCAGATGCATCTGCAAAGGATGCGTTGAAGAGGATGTAAAGCTTCTCGTCGCGATTGAGATTCGCCTCCGCGCTCGCCGTATCCTCGGGAGTCATAACCAAACTTGTTGGACCATTGATGGTGGCGCCTAGATCTGTTAGCAAAGTTCGCGCAGAATCGTAGAAGCGTTCAGCAGCAGCAACATCAAATGTTGGGCGAGCCAATGCGATCAAAGTGCAGCTGCTCATTAGTTCCACCCCGCAGGCAAGATTTCTGTCATCAAGACGGGGCGTCCTTCTGCGATGCTTTTCTGGGCAGCAAGTCCTGTAGCAACGCTTCGGAGGCCATCTTCCAGCGTGACTTCAGGGGCTTTTCCACCCTGGATCGCGTTGAAGAACTTCACATGCTCGAGATACGACGCTCCGTAGTGGAATCCGTTGTACTTAATCGCATCGTTCCAGATTTTCCGTGATTCAACTTTTGGCTTCGATGCATCGTGGGTCCACTCCTTAAAGTTGCCGACCGCGCTGCGCTTGCCATGACGCAACTCAAGAGAAGGTAGGAAAGATTCGACTTTGCCAGCGTTACCTGTGACCGAGATATGTTCTTTATCGATGGTGTTTTCGGCGAACATGCAGAGATCCAGCATCGCACGCTTGCCGCTGGAGTATTCAACAATGACATAGGCGCTATCTAACATATCTGCGCGCTTGCCTTCGTACACCTCATCTAGAAAATTCACTCGTTGTCCACCAGATGCAAAGACTCGTACTGGTCTTTCTTGCGCGATGTGATCCATTAAATTGAAGTAGTGACAGCATTTCTCAACCAGAGTTCCTCCGGTTTTTTCGGTGAAGCGATTCCAGTTTCCGACCTTGGGATAAAAAGGTTCGCGGTGTTCGCGGATTGTTACTTGTTGAACTTCGCCGACTCCACCTTCGTGAACTATTGAAATCAGTTCGTGAACAGGAGGCATGTACCGATACTCCAAACCCATCCACACTAATCCAGCACGATTTTTCGACCACTCGATAACCTTGACGCAATCTTCGATTGTGGTGCAGAGTGGCTTTTCAATGAAAACGTGGAGCGATGTTGCAAGCGCATCTTTCAATACATCAACGTGCGTGTAATTCGGTGTCGCAATAATGACTGCATCAACAAGTCCTGAATTCAATAGCTCGTTGTGGTCGGTGAATACAGCCACAGGATTATCGATCTGCGATTTTGCAAGGTTTCGAGATCCCTCATCGGGGTCGCTAATCGCAGTGACGGTTGCGCCTTCAATGAAGCGGAGATTTTCTGCGTGCTCACGGCCCATGGCGCCAACGCCGATGATTCCGTAGCGCACCATCTCTTGGGACTCCCTTGTCGCGGCAAGTGGTCTGACCACTTGAATGACGTGAGTCTTGTGCGTATATGCCCGCCGGTCAACGCTTTTTTAGAGGTTTTTTATAACGTTTGGGTTACCGCTGAGCGATAGCCGGACGGCTTCGACCTGCGATTTCTACCGTCGGCCACCCTGAATCAAAGGTCAGAATCTCCAGCCCCGACTCGGCGGTCACGACGGTGTCCTCGACCTTCAAACCCTCGGCGCTGGGATTCCATGCAATCGCATTGCGCACGCCGATGATCGCAGGGGTCTTCTCATGCGCAGGGTAATCCCGAGGCAGATAACCCGTCGGTCCACCTTGATGATGCTTCGTCCATTCATGACGATCGAAACCTTCAGTCAGATATGAGAGCGTTCCAGCTTTAAATACTTCCGCGAAAGTCGCGCCTACTTTGGTGTTATCTAAGAATGCAGATTCAACTTTGAGAAGTCGTTGGTAAGTGGAGTGCATCTCAGAGGAAATCTCACCAAAATTAACAATGCGAGTCACGCTTGCGATGAGACCTTTGCGTCGAGCGCAGATGACTCCCATAACCGTATTTCCAACTTCAGCAGTCGTTGGAAGTGGGTGTCTGAATTTTTTGATGCGATCTTGACCTGCGACTAGAAGTACAACGGGTTCGAGATTACGCTCCCAGAGATCTTCGGCGATTTCTCCTGCAACTTCTACTTCGCTCATATCTGGATCAATATCAAGCATCGCCTCACCGAGCGCTTCGGCTGCATCCTTACCAATATCGCGGAGTCGATTTACTTCGTAATCATTGAGATGGCGGCGCAGCGTTTCTATCTCGCTCTGGAGGTTGACTCGATCTGCTTCTGCTCCATCACTTCCGATGCGCTCGCCTTTCGGAAGTTGACCTTCTCGGCCTTCAAACCAATTGATAACGATGAGTTCTTCATCTCCCGAGAGTTCTTCTGCTTCAAGTCGTGGCGCTTCAATCTTATTTGTGACCACGACAATGCGATCGCGATAGACCACGACATCCATGCATGAAAGTTCAAGAGTGGTTGGAATGTGTGCACGGCCACCAATAATCCATGCAACATTGGCGCCTTTTTTGAAAACGACGGCATCGAGGTTCTTTGCTTCTAAAAGAGCCTTGATTCTGGCTCGCTTTTCCCGCTGTTCTAGGGCTCTGCTCATGGGGCTAATCTATGAAAGAAGGCTGGAAATTTCGACGCCAAAGCGAGCAAGTTCTGCTTTTCCACCATCAATTGCGGTGAGAACGAATGGTTTTCCATCTGGGGCGATGCAATAGGAGTTTTCGAAGTGTGATCCATGGGATCCATCAGTTGTTACGACGGTCCAATTGTCGGCCAGAATCTTTGTCTTGTGGGTTCCCATTGTGATCATCGGCTCGATTGCAAAGACCATTCCGGGTTCGATGGTGGGGCCATTGCCAGGTTTTCCATAATTGAGGATATGTGGCTCCATATGCATCGAGGTTCCGATTCCATGTCCGCCGTATTCGCGCAAGATTCCGTAATTGCCTTGTTCGTTGGTGTACTTCTCAATCGCATGACCAATATCTGAAAGTTTTGCTCCGGCGGCGCCGGCTGCGATTCCTACCCACATCGATTCTTCACAGACATTGAGCATCTTCTGTCGCGCATCATCAATCGGATCGACGATAACGGAGAAAGCTGCGTCTCCATGCCAACCATCGATGACTGCGCCACAGTCAACCGAGACAATATCGCCCGGCATAATCATGCGATCACCAGGGATTCCATGAACAATTTCATCATTGACTGAGACGCAAATGGTTGCGGGATATCCGTGATAACCCTTGAAGTTAGAAGTACCGCCACCGCGTTTGATATTTGCTTCCGCAATCGCATCAAGTGCGCTTGTGGTGATACCAGCTTTGATATTTGCTTTGACAAGTTCGAGAGTACTGCGGACTAGAAGTCCTGCTGCGCGCATTGTCTGCAGTTGATCCAATGTCTTGATCTGGATCGCCATGATTTAACTTAGTTTCTGTGACAGGGCGCGAATGGCGCCAGCTGTAATTTCAGCTACATCTCCGACCGCAGGGATCGTGATGAGCAAACCTTCGGTGCGGTAAAAAGCAATGATGGGCGCTGTTTGTTCGGCATAAACTTCGAGGCGCCGAGCAACGACATCTTCTTTATCATCGTCACGCTGATAGAGCTCGCCACCGCATGCATCGCACTTATCGAAAGTGCCAGGGAAAACTTTTCCGCAACCACGGCAGGTGCGACGACCAGAGAGGCGCTTGATGATCTCGGAATTTTCAATCGAGAGTTCGAGCGCCGCATCAATCGGCGTCTTCTTCTCAGCAAGAATCGCACGCAAGACTTCGGCTTGTGCGACGTTGCGGGGAAATCCATCAAGTAAGAAACCATTCGCAGTATCCGCGTGGGTTAAGCGATCTTTCACCATGGCGTTAGTGACTGAATCCGGAACCAACTCGCCCTTATCCATGAAGCTCTTGGCTTGCAGCCCGAGAGGTGTTCCCTCTTTGAGATTGGCGCGGAAGATATCGCCGGTAGAAATATGAGGAATCGAATAGTGCGCGGCTAGGTGTACTGCTTGAGTTCCTTTACCTGCACCTGGTGGTCCAACCAGGATTAAACGCATTAGCGGAGGAATCCCTCGTATGAACGCTGTTGCAACTGGCTTTCGATCTGCTTTGCAGTATCAAGTCCAACACCGACAACGATGAGAATCGCGGTTCCACCAAATGGGAAGTTCTGCGAAGCACCGAAGAGTACGAGCGCAATGATTGGAATAATCGCAACAAGCGCAAGGTATAAAGATCCTGGCGCAGTGATGCGGTTGAGGACGTATTGGAGGTAATCGCTCGTTGGCTTACCAGCGCGAATACCTGGGATGAATCCCCCGTACTTACGCATGTTTTCAGCAGTCTCTTCAGGGTTGAAGGTGATTGCTACATAGAAGTAGGCGAAGAAAATGATGAGTAACGCATAGATTGCAATGTATAGCGGATGATCGCCTTGTACAAAGTTGGTGGAGATCCATACAGCCCATGGCGCTTGAGAATTGGTGAAGTTAGCGACCAGAGATGGGATGTAGAGCAAGGACGATGCGAAAATAACTGGAATAACGCCTGATTGGTTGACCTTGATTGGGATGTAAGTGGTTGTTCCACCGTACTGGCGACGACCAACTTGGCGCTTCGCGTATTGAACTGGAATACGGCGCTGAGATTGTTCGACGAATACGACAGCAGCCACAATCAAAATACCGACCGCGAGGATGAAGAGGAATGTTGGCCATCCACGTGAGAGCTTGATTGACCAGAGCTGGCCAGGGAAGCTTGCTGCAATAGATGTGAAGATCAAGATAGACATACCGTTACCGACGCCACGATCAGTGATCAATTCACCGAGCCACATGATTACTGATGTTCCAGCTGTCATGACGAAAATCATCGTGACGATACGCTGCCATGAAGTATCAGGGATGATCGCTTCAGTACATCCATTGATCAAACGACCAGGGGTACGAGCAACTGCGATCAAACCAGTGGTTTGAAGAACAGCAAGACCGATGGTGAGATAACGAGTGTATTGAGTGAGCTTTGCTGTTCCTGACTGTCCTTCTTTCTTCAACGCTTCAAAGCGAGGAATGACAACAGTAAGAAGTTGAACGATGATCGATGCGGTGATGTACGGCATGATGCCGAGAGCAAAAACCGAAAGTTGGAGAAGCGCTCCACCGCTGAAGAGATTGATAAGCCCAAAGAGTCCACCAGTATCAACATTTGCGAGGCAGCGCTGGACTGCAGCATAGGAAACACCTGGGGTTGGGATTACTGATCCGAAGCGGAAGATCGCCATGATTGAAAGAGTGAAGAAAATCTTGCGGCGCAGATCAGGCGTTCTAAATGCCTTTGCGAAAACTGATAGCAACACTTTCTTCTCCTATTTCAATTCAGTCGTGCTTGTTAGAGCGACTTGATGCTTCCTCCTGCAGCAGAGATTTTCTCTGAGGCAGATGATGAGAAGCTATGAACGGTGACATTTACCTTAACGGAGATATCGCCATTTCCGAGGACTTTGACTGGGTGGCCCTTGCGAGCAGCGCCAACTTTGTAGAGATCTTCAACTGAAACATCGCCACCCTTAGGGAATAGCGCGTTAATGGTTGAGACGTTAACAGCTTGGTATGTGACGGTTTCTGGGTTCTTGAAACCACGGAGTTTTGGAAGGCGCTGAACGAGCGGCATTGCGCCACCTTCGAAACCAGCGCGGACCACGTTACGAGCACGTGTTCCTTTTCCACCACGACCGGCGGTCTTTCCTTTTGAACCTTCACCGCGACCCTTACGAGTCTTCGCCTTCTTAGCGCCAGGCGCTGGACGGAGATGATGAGCTTTAAGCACCATTGTTATTCAACCTCCTCAACTTTGATGAGATGGCGAACGTTGTAGACCATTCCACGAATCTCGGGACGATCTTCCTTCACCACAACATCACCAATGCGCTTCAAACCAAGTGAGCGAAGTGTTTCGCGCTGGTCTGGGGCATTGCCGACTTTGGAACGGACCTGTGTGACTTTAAGACGTGGCATTACGCACCTGCCGTTGTTGTCATCGCGCGGATAACTGCTGCTGGAGCAACGCGCTCGAGTGGAAGTCCACGACGTGCTGCGATTGCTGCTGGATCTTCGAGCATCTTCAGCGCTTTCGCGGTTGCGTGAACCATGTTGATTGGGTTGTTCGAACCAAGTGACTTGGTAAGAACATCAGAGATACCTGCGCACTCAAGAACTGCACGAACTGGTCCACCAGCGATAACACCGGTACCAGGAGCAGCTGGACGAAGTAGAACTACGCCGGCTGCATCCTCACCTTGGACAGGGTGAGGAATTGTGCCTTGAATACGTGGAACCTTGAAGAATGATTTCTTCGCTTCTTCGACAGCCTTCGCGATAGCTTGTGGAACTTCTTTTGCTTTTCCATAACCAACGCCGACCATTCCGTTTCCGTCACCGAGCACTACAAGTGCGGTGAAGGAGAAACGACGACCACCGGAGACAACTTTTGCTACACGGTTGATGAAGACAACGCGCTCGATGTATGGCGACTTCTCGGCCGGACGGTCATCGCGACGCTCGCGCTTATCGCGACCGCGCTTTGGCTTTTCGGCTTCTGGTGTTGTGATTTCTGGGTTTGCCATTAGAAGTCCAATCCATTCTCGCGAGCACCTTCAGCAAGTGCAGCTACACGTCCGGTATAGCGATTGCCACCACGATCGAAGACGACCGTAGTAATTCCCTTTGCCTTTGCGCGATCAGCGACGAGTTGGCCGACAGTGCGAGCCTTCTTTGTCTTATCTGCTGATGCTGCGCGTAGGTCTTTCTCCATTGTTGATGCTGATGCCAGAGTGTGACCCTTGGAATCATCAACAATCTGAGCGACAAGGTGACGGGCAGAACGAGTCACAACCAAGCGTGGACGCTCAGGTGTACCAGTGATGCGCTTGCGTACGCGGAAGTGACGGCGTGCGCGGGCAACTTGAGTAGATCCCTTAACGATCTTCTTAGTGATTCTCATGCCTTCTTACCTGTCTTTCCAGCCTTGCGACGAATGCGCTGACCTTGGAGATGCAAGCCCTTACCCTTATAAGGATCGGCCTTACGTAACTTCTGGATCTTTGCGACAACTTCGCCAACGAGTTGCTTGTCTACTCCTGAGACAACGAGATCTGTAGGAGATTCGACGGTGAATGTGATTCCGGCAGGTGCAGCAAATGGAACTGGGTGTGAGTATCCGAGTGCGAATTCGAGATCCTTACCCTTAGCTGCAACTTTGTAACCAACACCGACAATCATGATTTTCTTGGAGTAACCAGTAGTAACACCAGTAACCATGTTTGAGATCAATGTGCGTGACAAACCATGGAGCGACTTAGCAGCACGCTCTTCATTTGCACGTGTAAGTACGAGTGAATTCTCTTCCTTCTTTGGCGTGATCAACTCTGGAAGAACATGGTTGAGGGTTCCCTTAGGACCCTTAACTGAGATGCTCTGTCCGGAGATATTTACTTCAACACCAGATGGAATCGTGATGGGCATTCTTCCGATACGTGACATAACAATCACCATACATAGGCGAGAACTTCTCCGCCTACGCCCTGTTTGTTGGCTTGCTTATCAGTCAGCAAACCTTGTGATGTCGAGATGATTGCAACGCCAAGTCCACCAAGAACTTTTGGAAGACCGGTTGACTTTGCATAAACACGAAGTCCTGGCTTGGAAACGCGGCGAAGTCCTGCAATAGAACGTTCGCGGTTTGCGCCGTACTTCAAATCGATAACAAGGGTTTTTCCGAAACCTTCAGAGTTATCGGTCACCTTGTAGCCACCGATATATCCCTCTTTCTGAAGGATTTCGGCAATACGAACTTTGACCGATGATGATGGCATGGAAACCACATCATGGTAAGCCGTATTCGCGTTGCGCAGACGTGCAAGCATGTCTGCGATCGGGTCTGTCATTGTCATAGTTGGCTCATCGCCTTTCTCCGGGTGGTATCTCGTGAGAGACCTATCCGATAGTTGTTACCAGGAAGCTTTCGTAATACCAGGGAGTTCTCCGCGGTGTGCCATCTCTCGGAAGCAAACACGGCAGATGCCGAACTTCTGATAGACGGAATGAGGACGACCACAACGTTGGCAACGTGTGTAACCGCGTACCTTGAACTTAGGCTTGCGGCTCGCCTTAACTTTGAGTGATGTCTTTGCCATTGTGTGTCTCTCCCCTTAATCCTTGAATGGAAAACCGAGCGCCTTGAGAAGCGCACGACCCTCATTGTCATTCTTGGCTGAAGTAACGATGGTGATATCCATTCCACGGACGCGATCAACCTTGTCTTGTTCGATCTCAGCGAATACAACCTGCTCGGTTAGACCGAAGGTGTAATTGCCGCTGCCATCGAATTGCTTTGGTGAAAGTCCACGGAAGTCGCGGATACGAGGAAGTGAAACTGAGAGCAGACGATCCATGAACTCCCACATGCGATCGCCACGGAGAGTGACGTGCGCGCCAATAGGTTGGCCTTCGCGGAGTTTGAAGTTAGCGATCGACTTGCGAGCTTTTGTGACGAGTGGACGCTGTCCAGTGATCGTTGTGAGATCGCGGATTGCGCCTTCAATTAACTTGGAATCCTTGGCTGCTTCTCCGACGCCCATGTTAACGACGATCTTGGAGAGAGTAGGAATCTGCATTGTGTTCTCGAAGTTGAATTCCTTCTGAAGGAGTGCGGTAACTTCGCTCTTGTAACGCTCTTTCAAGCGTGGAGCTGTGGTTGTTGACATTAGATGTCCCCTCCTGTGCGACGGGAAACTCGCACGTTCTTTCCTTCATCGTCCTTGCGAACTCCGATACGTGTTGCCTTGTTATCGTCATCGAGCAACATCACGTTTGAGTAGGCAATCGGAGCCTCGATTGTGAGGATTCCGCCGACCTTTGCTCCACGTTGTGAAGTCTCTTCGCGAGTGTGCTTCTTGACGCGGTTGACGCCTTCGACAGTTACGCGCGCAGTAGCAGTATCAACAGCGAGAACTTTTCCGGTTACTCCTTTGTCTTTGCCAGCAATGACAAGAACGGTGTCACCTTTCTTGATTCTCATTACAGCACCTCCGGAGCAAGTGAAATGATCTTCATGAAACGCTTGTCACGAAACGCTTGTCACGGAGTTCGCGAGCGACTGGACCGAAGATACGGGTTCCACGTGGCTCGTTATCGTCCTTGATGATGACGGCAGCGTTCTCATCAAACTTGATATAGGAACCATCGTTGCGACGGTTCTCTTTGACGGTACGAACGATGACAGCCTTGACGACTTCACCCTTCTTGACCTGTCCGCCAGGAATTGCATCCTTAACGGAGCAAACAATGATGTCGCCGATTGAAGCGTAGCGACGTTGTGTGCCACCAAGTACGCGGATGCAGAGAAGCTCACGAGCTCCTGTGTTATCCGCGACGCGTAGACGTGATTCTGCTTGAATCATGGTTACTTAGCCTTCTCGATAATCTCCACTACGCGCCAACGCTTGGTTGCCGAGAGTGGACGGGTTTCCATAATTCGCACGCGATCACCAACACCAGCGGTGTTTTCCTCGTCATGCGCCTTGAACTTCTTGTTCTTGGTAATAACCTTTGAATAGAGACCATGTGCAGCGCGGTCTTCGACCTTCACTACAACTGTCTTATCCATCTTGTCGCTTACAACGATTCCTTCGCGAACCTTGCGGAAATTGCGGTCTTCGCTATTAGCAGCGCTGCTCATGCGGCACCTCCGATTCCTAGTTCACGTTCACGAACAACGGTGTAAATACGTGCGATCTCTTTACGGACAGCAGTAAGACGACCGTGGCTCTCGAGTTGGCCAGTAGCAGCTTGGAAACGAAGGTTGAATAGCTCTTCCTTCGCATCCTTGAGCTTTGCTTGAAGATCTTCAGTGCTGAGGGCACGAAGTTCTTCTGCTGAAATTAATTTCGCCATTGTTATGCCTCCTCACGTAGTACAACGCGTGACTTGACTGGAAGTTTGTGTGCTGCGCGAGATAGCGCTTGATTTGCGACATCGAGAGTGACGCCGGAAATTTCGAAGAGCACGCGACCTGGCTTGACGTTAGCAATCCAGAATTCAGGAGAACCCTTACCGGAACCCATACGAGTTTCAGCAGGCTTCTTGGTGAGTGGACGATCTGGATAGATATTGATCCAAACCTTTCCACCGCGCTTGATGTGACGAGTCATCGCAATACGGGCTGCTTCAATCTGACGGTTGGTGACATAACCACCTTCAGTTGCTTGCAATCCGAAATCGCCGAATGCAACAGCTGTTCCGCCCTTTGACTTACCTGAACGCTTTGGGTGGTGCTGCTTGCGGTGCTTAACGCGACGTGGAATCAACATTATGCCTCGCCTCCTTCGCTCTTAACTTCTTCGACTACTGCAGGAGCTTCGGTTGTGGCCGCTGCTGCTGCGACATTTGAAGTAGTAACTTCACCGCGAGGTGCACGTGGTGCACGAGGTCCGCGACGTTCTGGCTTCGGAGCTTTTGCAAGAGCAAGTGCTGCAGCTTCGCGCTCGGCGCGTGACTGAATTACTTCACCCTTATAGATCCAAACCTTGACGCCGAGGCGACCGAATGTTGTATGTGCTTCTGCGAAGCCATAATCGATATCGGCGCGGAGGGTGTGTAGAGGAACGCGTCCCTCACGATAGAACTCAGAGCGTGACATTTCTGCGCCGCCAAGACGTCCACCGCACTGGATACGAACTCCCTGTGCACCTGCTTTGAATGCTGTCTGCATTGCCTTACGCATTGCGCGACGGAAAGAAACACGTGCTGCGAGTTGTTCTGCAACTCCGCGAGCAACGAGTTGGGCATCGATTTCTGGGTTCTTAACTTCGAGGATGTTGAGCTGTACTTGCTTTCCAGTCAACTTCTCGAGATCAAGACGGAGACGATCCGCTTCTGTTCCGCGACGTCCGATGACGATTCCGGGGCGCGCTGTGTGAAGGTCGATACGTACGCGATCACGGGTGCGCTCGATCTCGATACGAGATACGCCGGCGCGCTCCATGTTCTTCTCCATCATGCGACGGATCAGTACATCTTCCTTTACATAATCCTTATAAAGCTTGTCGGCATACCAACGAGACTTATATTCGGTGGTAATTCCTAGGCGGAAGCCATGTGGATTGATTTTTTGACCCATTTACTTGGCCTCCCCTTCAGTTGCGGCTTCGCTAGCTTTCTTTGCAGCAGCTTTACGAGCATCTGCTTTGGAAGGCTTGCGATAGTTCTTGTCATCTGAAAGGACGACAGAAATTTGAGATGAACGCTTCAAGATCTGGTAACCGCGACCTTGGGCACGTGGGCGATAGCGCTTCATTGTTACGCCCTCGTCGACAAGTGCTTCAGTCACCCAGAGCTCTGATGCATCACGGATCGCTGGATTCTTCTGCTTTGCGTTAGCAACAGCAGAATTAAGTAGAGCGAAGAGATCTTCACTTACTGCGATCTGTGGTGAGAACTTCGCGATGCGAAGTGCCTCATCAGCGCGCTGTCCGCGGATCATGTTGACGACGCGGCGCGCTTTCTGTGGGGTTACGCGGATTGAACGTAGTGATGCGGTTGCTACTACGGTAGCGGTTGAATTAGTCACGCTTCACCGACCGATCATCTTGTTTGACGTGACCTTTGAAGGTACGTGTAGGCGCGAATTCGCCCAGCTTGTGGCCGATCATTGCTTCGGTGACGTACACCGGAACATGCTTGCGACCATCATGGACCGCAATGGTGTGGCCAATCATTGATGGTGTGATCATTGAACGACGAGACCAAGTCTTGATGACGTTCTTAGTGCTCTTGGCATTCTGTTCATCCACCTTCTTTTCAAGGTGATGATCCACGAATGGACCCTTCTTCAAACTACGTGGCATTTGGTTTCAGGGCTCCTTATCGGCTCTTGTTAGCTGGTCGGCGACGGACAATGAGTTGATCGCTCGCTTTTTTCTTGCGAGTACGAACTTCTGGCTTACCCCATGGTGAAACTGGATGACGTCCACCTGAAGTTTTACCTTCACCACCACCGTGTGGGTGATCGACTGGGTTCATAACAACACCACGAACGGTTGGGCGACGGCCTTTCCAGCGCATACGTCCAGCTTTACCGTGGTTGATATTTGATTGTTCTGCGTTTCCGACAGTTCCGATGGTTGCGCGGCAACGAACATCGACGTTACGGATTTCGCCAGATGGCATACGTAGTTGTGCGTATGGACCATCTTTAGCAACAAGCTGAACGCCTGCGCCGGCAGAACGAGCAATACGAGCGCCGCCACCTGGGCGAGTTTCGATTGCGTGAATCATTGTTCCAACTGGGATATTGCGAAGCGGCAAGTTATTGCCTGGCTTGATATCTGCAGATGGACCGTTCTCGATCTTGGTGCCTTGTTCGATGCCGACAGGAGCGATGATGTAACGCTTCTCTCCATCAGCAAAGTGAAGAAGTGCGATACGAGCCGAACGGTTTGGATCGTATTCAATGTGCGCAACGGTGGCTGGAACTCCATCCTTGTCGTTGCGTAGGAAATCTACGACGCGGTATGCGCGCTTATGTCCGCCACCTTGGTGACGAGTAGTGATCTTTCCGGATGCGTTACGACCGCCACGTGAATTAATCGGACGGACGAGTGACTTCTCTGGAGAGGTTCGGGTGATTTCAGCGAAGTCAGAAACGCTCTGGCCACGAGAGCTTGGCGTTACTGGCTTTAACTTACGGAGTGCCATGTTTTATCCCTTTTCTAGGTCCAATTTCCTATTACTAGGAAACTGGTCCTCCAAAGATGTCGATCCGGTCCCCAGCTGCGATTTGAACAATCGCACGCTTGG
>JBEATV010000065.1:0-3626 GCA_041161815.1 Actinomycetota bacterium
TACGCGTGAAATTGAGGGCGTAGAATGACCAATTACTGTGGCTAAATCGTGGACAGATGGCGCGCCCGCCCCAAAGGCGCTGCAAGAACATGCGCACTTACGGGACCCGTTTTCCTACCGTCTCAAGAAGTTCTTATTAGGTAAGCCACTCAACCGCCATACGCTGGGCGAGCAAAGACTGTCAAAGAAGAATGCTTTCGGCATCCTCTCTTCAGATTGCATCTCCTCTTCGGCTTACGGTGGCGAGCAAATTCTCGTTGCACTTATCCCCGCATTTGGACTAGCAGCATTTTCTCTCTTCACTCCGATGATCAGCATCATATTGGTAATGCTTCTCATTATTTCTCTGTCCTATCGCGATGTAATCAATACATACACACGCGCTGGAGGCGCCTATGTGGTTGCCCGAGAAAATTTTGGGACCACAATCTCTCTAGTCGCAGCAATTGAACTCATGTTTGGTTACATCATCACAGTTGCAATCCAATCCGCTGCAGGAGTTGCTGCCATCATCTCTGCGTTCCCAGAGCTTGGTGATTACAAGGTCCAGATGACTTTATCCATAATTGCACTTCTGACATTTATTAATCTCCGTGGCGTCAAAGATGCAGGAGTCATTTTCGTGATTCCTTCTTATCTCTTTATCCTTGCAATGCTCGTAGTTTTTGGAATGGGAATCTTTAGATACATCAATGGCTCCTTGCCTCAATACGCAACTGATACACCTGGCCTTATGCCGCTTGGTGAAGAGCAGGGCTTGCTGACTTTTGCTGCCGTATTAATGATCCTCAAAGCTTTTGCGAATGGCAGCGCTTCACTTACTGGACTTGAAGCAGTCTCAGATAGCGTTCCCCTCTTTAAATCACCTGAGCATGTCAATGCCCGCAGAACTTTTGGAATCATGGCTGCATCGCTTGGATTTCTTGTTATTGGAATCGGTTGGTTGGCGTATCACACGCTCGCCATTCCTTATGAAGAGGGCACTCCGACTGTCATTTCCCTCGTTGCAAAAGCGGCACTTGGCGCTGGAGTATTTGGTGAGTTTTTCTTTTATGTTGTTCAGCTAGGAACTATGTTAATTCTCTTCGCTGGCGCGAATACCTGTTACACCGCATTCCCAAATATGGTGAACATCGTCGCAAAGGACGGTTTCCTACCAAAGCGTCTCACCTCTCGCGGGCACAAATTAGCGTTCTCCAGTGGTATTTTCTTTATAACAATCAGCGCCGCTACTTTGGTTATTGTCTCAGGAGCAAGCATTACAACTCTGGCCGCCATTTATGCATTAGCAGTATTCATTGGCTTTTCTCTGACCGGGCTAGGTATGGCTAGACGATCTCGCCGCGAGCAATCAAGAGGGAGAGTCATACTTCATTCACTCTCTGGATTCATTTCATTAATCACTGTGATAATTCTTTCGGTCACAAAATTCGCAGATGGCACTTGGCTTGTAGTAATTGGCACACCAATTGCCGTTCTTTTGATGGTCAATTTCAATCAGCAATATCAGAAAGAAAATGGGGCTCTCTTAGTGCAGTCTCATGATTCACGCGCAACCACAATTGTTCGCCACGATGTTACAGTCTTGGTTGACAGTATAGATATTGCAACTATCGCAACGATTAGATATGCGCGCTCATTGAAACCAAGAAATCTCCACGCCGTACATTTTGTTCTCGATGATCGCAAAGCTGAGGAGCTATTCCATGAATGGATTAAGAACCCTGCTTTTGATGACATTGCGCTGGAATTAATCGATTGTCCCGATCGCAGATTGCCAAACGCAGCTGTTGATTACGCAATCAAGGTCACCCAGCAGAAAGATGTTGAGCTCACACTTCTCTTGCCGCGGCGTTCTTACTCACGTTTCCTAGGCCGACTTCTACATGATCAATCGGCCGAACAAATTGCACGGCCCATCTCGGAAATTCCACGGGTCGTAGCAACGATTGTTCCTTTTGATGTGGAAAGAATTCTTCATGGAGAAGACCGCGAATTCGCCAAACCGGTTATCGAGAATTCTGCCGCTCCACAAGAGAGCGTGCCAGCACGAGCCCAGAGCAATTGGTTGCAATCCACCGAGACAATTAGCCACTATCAAGAATCAATGATGCCCATCGGAAAAATCTCATGGCGTAAACGCGCACATGTCACTGGTCGCGTCACAGCTGTTCGTCCAGCTGCCATGGATACAGCGCCAACTCTGGAAGTTGAAATTTGGGATGAGACAGGTGGAGTAACTCTGCAATTCTTGGGACGACGTGAAATTGCAGGACTTGAGGTTGGTTCAATGATGATCGCAGAAGGCATGGTCGGTGAACAGAACGGAACATTGACGATTCTCAATCCTTCCTACGAGATTCGGATCTAGGCGTGATCAAGAAGATCCTCAATGTGAGCGCTGCGCGATGGTTCATTGTGGGTTCGACCACCTTCGTGATTGATACTGCTCTCTTCCTTCTAGTCTTCAACTTTACGAATATTGCGGTGATTTCTAATTTGTTCTCAGGCACTGTCGCGACGACCTTTAATTACTTCTCGCATTACAGATGGTCTTTTGCTAGCGACCGCAGCCATAAGCAATCTACTTTGATTTATCTCTTCTTTTTCTTCGTATTTCTCTTTCTGGGCACTTCGCTCGTTTCATTCTTCATTCATTCGGGGCTCCACCCAGTGCCTGCCAAAGTCGGAACTGCCGCAATCACTGCGCCAATCAGCTTCTTCATTATGAAATTCGTAACTTTCCGCAGAACCACATCACATGAAGCGTAGATTGGTAGTAATCCCCACCTATAACGAAGCCAGCAACATCTCGGCACTTCTCGAACGTATCTTTGATGCAATCTATGGTTGTGAAGTTTTAGTCGTTGATGATGGTTCTCCTGACCACACTGCTGAGATCTGCAAGAACTTACAGAGTAAGTATCAGAAATTGCACATTATGGAACGTAAGAGCAAAGAGGGAATCGGTAGCGCTTATCGTGCTGGTTTTACCTGGGGGCTCGATCGTGACTTTGACGAAATTATCGAGATGGATGCTGATGGCTCACATCAGGTTGATGACCTGTTACGGATGATTGATGTTAAATCTGAATCGTCCGATGTCGGCCTCGTGATTGGCAGTCGCTGGATCAAAGGTGGAGCTACTGAGAATTGGTCTCGCGGTCGTGAGCTGCTATCTCGCGTTGCTAATCGATATGTGCGCGTGATGCTCGGTATGGGTGTTCATGATTCGACTTCAGGATTTCGAATCTATTCGGATAATGCCTTGCGAAAAATTGATTTCAATCGCATTCGCAGCGAAGGTTATTCTTTCCAGATCGAGATGACGCGCGCAGCACATCAAAGTGGCACGTTGATTATGGAAGTTCCGATCACCTTTAAAGAACGCGAGAATGGCGTCAGCAAGATGTCAAAAGCGATTGTTCGCGAGGCGATGTTGTTGGTAACTGCGTGGGGATTGAAGCGTTTATTACCCTTTAAAAAGTCCTCGAAAAGAACCTCGAAGTAACTGGCGGTGGCGGTGGGATTTGAACCCACGGTTGAGTTTCCCCAACACGCGCTTTCGAGGCGCGCTCCTTAGGCCGCTCGGACACGCCACCGTGGGCGACTATACGCGAGGGCTA
>JBEATV010000034.1:0-10238 GCA_041161815.1 Actinomycetota bacterium
ACATGTTTTACCTTCTGGAGCAGATTCACGTACCCAATTGAAGATCACTTGATCGTCCTCGTAAACTCCATACTTACGTGAATTCTCTTGCGAACTCCATGGGTACTTTGTGGCAGCATCAAGAGTCGCGCGCGTGAGGTTTAATCCGACTGATAAGCCATCATTGTCGACTGTTTTTGCCTCGATACGAGTAAGCAATCTAAAGCTCTGTGCATTACCTTCGAATCCACCAAGCCCTTCGGCAATTTTTGCCAGAGCTTCTTCGCCATTGTGACCAAAGGGTGGATGGCCTAAATCATGCGCTAAACATGCGCTCTCCATTAAGTCGGGATCAGCGCCAAGTACCGACTTGAGCGCACTCCAAGGAATGAGATAAACGAGTTCTCGGGAAGTCACTCGCCCAAGGAACTGCGACTTGAGTCTTTGCAGCTAGTCGTCGTAGCGCAAAAGAATGAATGATGCGTGCGCGATCTCGGGCAAATTCAGTGCGCCCTTTGCGCTTTGCGGGTTCGTCGAGAAAGCGCTCGCGATCAACGCTGGAATACGCGTGATTTTCATGAGCGGGTCGCAGAACCATAGTGTTCCGCTGATGTGAATGCCACGCCGACCAAGCGTTACATAGGCTAGATATGCCCCGGCCTCACGCATCAAATAACGGAAGCCAACTTCCTGCAGACTTGCGATTCCGACTCTGGTGGGAGAACACGTCGCAACAAATCCTTGATCGTTTGCCATCGTCATCGAACGCAGGCAGTGATAGGGATCAGTCACAATAATGATATCTACGATTTTCTGATTCTCATCTCCAGCATTAACTGCTTTCGCAAATGCTCTGATACTTCGAAAAGTGTCTCGCCCCTTGGGAACTTCAGTAACAGCACTCCTTGGAACGCCTTGAGAGATAAGCCAATTGCGACCAGCTCGCGCTTCGGTAAAACGATCGCCAGGAGCGCCAGCTCCTAAGGTGTAGATCTTGGGAGCAAAATTGTTTTCATAGATTCGCGCAGTTTCTTTCAAGCGAGCCTTGAGAACTTCACCTGGTCGACCATCAAGTTGGGCAGCGCCCATCACGACAATTGCATCAGCTTTACGTACTGTTTCGTTATTGGCCGTGTACCAAGTTTTGGCAAGCGCCCACGATGGAATCACAAGCGCCACCAAAAGGAGAAATGCCACAAACTTCCAAGCGAATTTAAAGAGAAACATCACCCACCAGATCCAGAATCTGAACCATCAACGCTGACTAACTCTTCAGGATCATCTAGCCATCCTTGTGGAAGCGTGACGGCGCGACCGTGACTTGTACGTCCACGTGGCGCATCCCCAATTGCTTCTGGGTAGGGCTGGTCAACTAATTGGTCAAGAAGCGCGCGCAATTCCTTGAGTGAAGAAACCATCCCGAATTGCGAACGGAGGCCACCTTCCACTCGAAACCCTTTGAGATACCAAGCCATGTGTTTACGTAAATCTCGACAAGCGCGATGTTCATCCTGGAAATAATCCACGAGTAATTGGGCATGACGCCACATGACTTCTCGCACTTCAAATAACCTCGGCAGCGGACGCTGACCTTCGCCATTAAAAGCCCTTACCAAATCAGCAAATAGCCATGGTCGTCCTAAGCATCCACGGCCCACAACAACTCCAGCGCAGCCAGTTTCGGTCACCATTGTGACTCCATCATTTCCCGACCAGATATCGCCATTTCCCAGCACGGGAACACCAGTCGGCGCTAGATGTTCAACGAGGTTTTTTATCTTCGACCAATCTGATTTTCCCTCGTAGAACTGAGCGGCTGTGCGTGCATGCAGCGCAACCCATGCAACACCCAGATCCGCTGCGATCTTTCCAGCGTCCAAATAAGTTTCGTGTTCGCTATCAATGCCGACGCGCATTTTCACAGTAACTGGAATTTGATACTTAGTTGCAGTCGTAACTGCTGCCGAAACCAGTGAGGCAAAGAGTCTTTTCTTATAAGGAAGTGCAGAGCCACCACCCTTGCGCGTAACTTTGGGTACCGGGCAACCGAAATTCAAATCGATGTGGTCGGCAAGATCTTCACGACCAATCATGTCGACAGCTCTTTCGAGATCAACAGGATCTGTTGCGTAAAGTTGCACCGAACGAGGAGTCTCGCCTTCACCCGGAATAATCATGCGCATAGTCTCTTCATTGCGCTCAGTGAGCGCTCGCGCAGTTACCATTTCGGAGACAAAGAGCCCTGCTCCTTGTTCACGGCATAGAAGTCTGAAGGCAGAGTTTGTGATTCCTGCCATCGGCGCTAAGACGACAGGAACTGCGAGATCTAGACCGCCATCACGAACTGGTAGATGAAGCGGTTTGCGATTTAACAACCCAGAAGCCGTGGTGCTAACCATGACTCGACCTGATCAATACCGATGCGCTCTTGCTTCATCGAGTCACGTTCGCGGATAGTGACCGCGTTGTCATTGAGTGAATCGAAATCTACCGTGATGCAATATGGCGTACCGATCTCATCCTGCCTGCGATAGCGACGACCGATTGCTCCAGCATCATCGAAATCAACGCTCCAGTTCTTACGGAGCTGGGTTGCGAGATCTCGGGCTTTCGGAGAGAGATCAGCATTTCGCGAAAGCGGAAGGACAGCGACCTTGATTGGAGAGAGGCGATAATCAAGCTTCAGTACAGCGCGCTTCTCCATCTCGCCCTTGGAGTTCGGAGCTTCATCCTCTGTGAAGGCATCCATCAAGAAGGTCAGAGTGCAGCGATCCACACCGGCTGCTGGTTCTATGACATAGGGGAACCAACGCTCATTTTTCTCTTGATCGAACCACGAGAGATCCTTGCCAGATTTCTCGGAGTGAGCCCTCAAATCAAAGTCTGTGCGATTAGCAATGCCTTCTAGCTCGCCCCATTCAGTGCCAGCAAATTCAAATTTATACTCAATATCAACGGTGCGCTTGGAATAATGCGAGAGTTTCTCTTGAGGATGTTCGAACAATCTCAAGCGATCTGGATTGATTCCTAAATCGATATACCAAGCAAGACGGGTATCAATCCACGTCTGGTGCCATTCTTCATCTGTGCCTGGAACGACGAAGAACTCCATCTCCATCTGTTCAAACTCACGAGTGCGGAAAATGAAATTTCCGGGAGTGATTTCATTGCGGAAAGACTTTCCAATCTGTCCAATTCCAAAAGGTGGTTTCTTTCGGGCGGTCGTTGCGACGTTATCAAAATTAATGAAGATTCCTTGCGCGGTCTCAGGTCGCATGTAAGCAAGGCCTGATTCATCTTCGACCGGACCGAGATAGGTTTTGAGTAGGCCGGAGAATTGCTTGGGAGCAGTGAACTTACCTTTATTGCCGCAATGAGGGCAGTTGACTTCCTCTAGTGATTGAGGTTTGCGGCCATGCTTTGCTTCAAACGAATCTTCTAGGTGATCGGCGCGATAACGCTTATGACACTCAGTACATTCTGTGAGCGGATCGGTGAATGTCTCGACATGTCCTGATGCTTCCCATACTTCGCGCGCCAAGATGACACATGAATCAAGGCCAACAACATCTTCACGGCCCATGACCATGGACTTCCACCATTGACGCTTGACATTGTTCTTTAATTCAACGCCGAGGGGGCCGTAATCCCATGAAGCCCGAAGGCCTCCGTAGATTTCTGATGAGGGGTAAACAAATCCGCGTCGCTTTGCGAGGCTAACAATTGTTTCAAGACGATCTTGGGCCATGGTGTTCTCCATCCGGCTGGCTGTCGGCGGTGCGCACCGGTCGCAGCTCTCCGTGAGGGAACTGGGCGCAGGCCGTAATTTTACCCCTGCGACACGCTCAGAATCTGGCTTTCCATGGAAATGAAAATCATTTTCATTTTTGCTACTCTCCCGCCATGAACCTAGCCATCATCCTTGCTGCTGCTACTGCAGTAGCCACCGCCGCTGGCGGACTCCTCGCACTTCGAGCTCGCGATCGCCTCCATCTTGTCTTGGGACTCGCAGCTGGTCTCCTACTCGGACTCGTCGCATTTGACCTGCTCCCTGAAGTTTTTGAGATGTCGAAAGCCGAATTCCTCGGCGCACCAGCCGTTTCAGTCGCACTCGTTGCTGGATTTCTCCTGCTTCACATCTATGAGCGCACTTTTGGTTCACACGAACCAGCAGAATCAGATTACGGTCACGAACACAAACACTCTGTCAATGTCGCTGGCGGACTTGGCGCGCTGGCAATGGGCGGCCATGTGTTTCTCGACGGTCTAGCACTTGGCGTTGCATTCTCCATCGATGAGAAATTAGGAATCGCAGTTTTCGTAGCGCTCCTTGTTCATGCCTTCAGTGATGGTCTCAATACTGTTTCGCTTCTTATCAAGAGTGGAAAGTGGACACGAAAAGGTATCTGGCTATTGGGAGTCGACTCCATTGCACGTATCAGCGGTGCAGTCATCGGATCCAGTCTCGCGTTGAGCGCAGATTTCACAGCGCTCTATTTGGCCGCTTTCTCAGGAATTTTGATTTATCTCGCAACCGGCCACATTTTGCCTGAGGCTCATGCTCGCCACGCAACGAGATGGACATTGGTCTCCACAATTGCAGGTGTTGCAATCATGTGGCTCTTGGTAAGTCAACTCCATTCAGTTCATGTGCATTCACATGATGAAGCCGGCATCGAACATAATCATGAGTCAGATAAACCTGCGGGCGATGACCATGGCGATGACCATTCTGAAGACCACGAACACGATCACGAAGAGTAAATCGTTACATGAATAAATCTGAGGTCAAAGTAATCGGTATCTTGGAGCGCGTTGGTGGATTTGCCAGCGCACAAGAGCTCTACCAATTACTGCAGAGAAATGGTGAATCTATTGGCCTCACGACCGTCTATCGCGCGTTGCAGTCTCTGGTGAGCGACAAGATTGTTGACCAACTGCGGCGCGACGACGGTGAAGCTATCTACCGCCTCTGCGGAGATAGCCATCATCATCATTTAGTCTGCAAACAGTGTGGTTCTACGGTAGAAATCGAAGGTAGCGCAATCGAACGATGGACCAAAGCTATGGCTGAAGAACATGGATTTCGCGAAGTTGGCCACACTGCTGAGATCTTTGGAATCTGTCCTCGCTGTTAGAAATCGAGTGCAGAATTCCTTAAGACTTTCTCGTTTGCTTCAGTCGCCGGGATAACCCATCTCTTGTACTTCTCGTTTTCAAATTCAAGAATCAAAACTGGGCGCCTTTTATAGACCACACAGAAGTCTCGACCTTTTCGATGCCACATAGTGCCCAACATGATTACATAAGGAAATCCAGTTCCCGGAGCACGGATTCCTCGTAGCACTTGGGTAGTCCAAGGTTTTTCATCTCTTGTAACGGACTTCAAATGAGAGATATCGGCAGATGGAGAATTGCCCAACGCACCTAGCTTTTCAAGAAAGGAAAGTTGATAGGTAATGCGCGATCCATTAATTTCCAACATAGCGCTAGTTAATCAAAAATTGGACCAACAGTGCGACTACGTTTAATCTCGAAGAATCCTGGGTAGCTGGCAACACCTACGACACCGTCCCAAAGTTTTCCAGCCTCTTCACCTTTAGGTGCGGGCGAAATCACAGGTCCAAAAAATGCTGCTCCACCAACAGAAATAATCGGAGTTCCGACATCATTTCCGACGAGTGCAATGCCTCGCTCGTGGCTCTCAATAATCGCTGCATTGAGGCTCTCATCACTCATGGCTTGAGCAAGCACTGGATTTAGGCCGACTTCGGTCAGGGCCTCTTCGAAGAGGACAACGCCAACGTCCATCTTCTTGAGATGAATTCGTGAAGAAATAGCGGTGTAGAGCGGCAGGGTGATGCTCGAACCATTCTCTTTTTGAGCGGCGGCAATAACGCGAGTGCTCTGCCATGATCGAATTAAGCGGCTCTTGTACTCCTCTGGCAAATCTTTATCTCGGTTCAAGTGCGCTAGCGAAAAAAGGTTCCATTGCACAGAGATATCGCGGACCTTTTCAACCTCAAGAATCCATCGAGAGGTCATCCATGCCCACGGACATACGGGATCGAACCAAAACTCAGCGCTAGTTTTTGTCATTTTCAAGCCTTTCCAAATCGTCGATCTCGTTCTGCATACATCTCGATCGCCTTCCAGAGCGTACGTCTGGTCACGTCGGGCCAGAGTACATCCATAAAGACCATCTCTGCATACGCTGACTGCCAGATCAAGAAGTTAGAAGTTCGCTGCTCGCCTGAGGAACGTAGAAAGAGATCTACATCGCTCATCTTTGGTTCATCAAGATACTTTGCAAATACTCGTTCGTTGATCTGCTCAGGTTTTACTCGTCGGCGAAGAACATCTTGAGCAAGCGCCTGCGCAGCATCAGCGATTTCAGCACGTCCACCATAATTGACACACATATTCAACGTTAGAACTTTGTTCTTGGCTGTCATCTCTTCTGCGATTTCTAACTCTTCAATCACAGACTTCCAGAGTCGTTGTGGCCTACCAACCCACCGAATGCGCACTCCCATACGATGCATTTCATCACGTCGACGTCGGATCACATCACGATTGAAACCCATCAAGAATTTCACTTCATCAGGTGAACGGCGCCAGTTTTCCGTCGAAAATGCAAAGGCTGATAGCTCTTTTACGCCTATTTGAATTGCACCTTCAACCACATCAAAGAGAGCGCTCTCCCCTTTCTCATGACCTTTTGTTCGGGGTAGACCTCGCTGTTTTGCCCAACGGCCATTGCCATCCATCACAAGCGCTACGTGGTGTGGGATTTTCTCTCTGGAGATTCTTGGTGGCTTCACGAACTTACTCTTTCTACCATCGGCAATGAACGTAAACCTCTCTCAAGATGCCACTGCAAATATGCTGCGACTAGCCCTGAAGCCTCACGACGATGTCGAATTTCACTCAAGTCGGCGCTCTCCCAATCTCCCGTTAATAGATCAGACATGAGCTTCAAGGTTTCGGCCGATGGTGTAGCCGAAGCGGATGGTTTGCAATTGATACACACAGAACCACCGCCAACAAGAGAGAAGTACTTGTGTGGCCCGGCAGCTTCACAACGCGAACAAATAGTCAACGATGGCGCATAACCCGCAATTGATAAAGAACGGAGAAGATACGCATCCAGAATCAGAGAAGGATCATGGGATTCATGGGCTAGCGCCTTGAGCGCGCCGGTGAGAAGAAGGAATTGTTGTAGCGCTGGCTCACCTTCGTTTGAGGTAAATCGTTCTGCAGCTTCCAAGATTGCAGATGCAATAGTCCACTTCTGATAATCATGTGAGATGGCATCACCGAAGTTCTCCAAACTCTCTACCTGGGTGACGACATCGAAGGTCTTGCCGGTATAGAGCTGGATATCTACATAGCTTCCAGGTTCGAGTCGCGCACCAAATTTCGATTTAGTACGGCGAACCCCTTTTGCAACAGCGCGAATACGTCCATGCTCGCGACTAAAGAGCGTGACGATGCGATCAGCTTCGCCCAGTTTCTGGGTCCGAATTACAACAGCTTGATCTCGATACAGCGCCACGGGTACACGGTAGTCAAGATGACTAACGAAGTGCGCGATTGACCGCTGAAATCACCGCTTTAAGTGAGGCTGTCGTGGTTGATGGGTCGATGCCCACGCCCCAATAAGTCCCACCGTTGATTGTGCACTCCAGATAAGCCGCAGCATTGGCATCTCCACCGGCGCTCATCGCATGTTCGAAGTAATCAGCAACTTGCACATCAATGCCATGTGCCTGCAGTACGTGACAGAAAGCAGAGATCGGTCCATTGCCCTGGCCAGAGAGCGTTACGGCCTTCTTTCCATCCAAGAGATCAACGCTCAACGTAACACCTTTATCGGAAGTGCTCGATTGAGTGAGTCCTTCAAACCTAAAGCGTCCCCATTGATTATCTTCTGATGGGAGATATTCATCAACAAAGATTCGCCACATCTGCTCTGGAAATACTTCGCCGCCTTGATCATCGGTATGCGATTGAATCACTTGGCTAAATTCAATCTGCAGACGACGTGGTAATTCAAGTTGATGCTCTGTCTTCATGATGTAGGCAACTCCACCCTTACCGGATTGAGAGTTAACGCGAATGACAGCTTCATAGGAGCGGCCAATATCTTTGGGATCAATCGGAAGATATGGAACAGCCCAAGTGAAATCGTCTACTTCTTTACCTGCAGCTTGTGCATCGCGCTCTAGGTGTTCAAAGCCCTTCTTGATTGCATCTTGGTGCGAACCGCTGAAGGCAGTGAAAACCAAGTCACCGCCATAAGGATGGCGCTCAGGAACTCGAAGTTGATTGGCATATTCGACTGTCCTTCTAATCTCGGGGATATCGCTGAAATCAATCATCGGATCGATGCCATGGCTCAAGAGATTTAGTCCAAGAGTCACCAAGCAGACATTTCCTGTGCGCTCGCCATTTCCAAAGAGAGTTCCCTCGATGCGATCTGCGCCTGCAAGATATCCAAGTTCTGCAGCAGCAACACCGGTTCCGCGATCGTTATGAGGGTGAAGACTCAAGACAATGCCCTCGCGATACTTGAGATTGCGGTGCATCCATTCGATGGAATCTGCATACACATTCGGTGTAGCCATCTCGACCGTGGCAGGAAGGTTGATGATCGTCTTCCATTCTGGAGTGGGCTGCCACACATCATTGACCGCATTGCACACCTCCAGCGCGAATTCGAGTTCAGTTCCGGTGTATGACTCAGGTGAGTACTCAAATGAAATTCTGGTTCCGGGAACAGTAGATACCAATTCTTTACAGAGTCTTGCACCCTCAACCGCAATCTGCTTTATGCCTTCTTTATCCAAGCCAAAGACGACTCGACGTTGCAAAGTAGAGGTCGAGTTATATAGGTGAACAACCGCTTGCTTGGCGCCTACTAAAGATTCATAGGTACGACGGATGAGATTCTCGCGTGCCTGAGTCAAAACTTGAATTGTCACATCATCTGGAATCAATCCATCCTCGATGATTTTGCGAACGAAATCGAAATCTGTCTGGCTAGCGCTAGGGAATCCAACTTCGATCTCTTTGTAACCCATCTTCACCAAGAGATTGAAAATTGCGAGTTTGCGAGGAACATCCATCGGATCGATCAACGCTTGATTCCCATCACGAAGATCGACAGAGCACCATTGGGGCGCCTTAGTCATCTGCTTTGTGGGCCAGGTGCGATCATCCAAAACAACGGGGACGAAAGATGAATAACGATGCTTGGGCATCGGAGAGCTTTTCTGACTTGGGAAGTTCACTGGTCTTTACTCCTTAAAGTTTGGCGGGATTGACTGTCCGGATTTGTTAACCGGTTGAGTCAAACCCCGCAGCGAGGAGACCGGTTAGTTGGCCTCGCCACGGCAGCGAAGAAGGAGTGTGTTGAGTGATAGCAATTCGCTGCGGAACATGTCTTTAGGTTACCTAAGCACTTATAGAACTGGCAAGTAACGATCGAGTTCAAAGGCAGTGACTTGCTTGCGATATTCCTGCCACTCCGCTCGCTTATTGCGCAGGAAGTACTCAAATACATGCTCACCGAGCGTCTCACGCACGAGATCGCTCTTCTCCATTGCAAGAATTGCTTCATTGAGATTGGCGGGAAGAGTCTTAGGATCTGAGATTTTCTCCAGCGAATATTTCTCCTCGACGCCCTTAAGGCCTGCAGCAATCGTGACTGCAAAAGCCAGATAAGGGTTACATGCTGAATCGGGAGCTCGAAATTCGATGCGCGTCGAGTTCTCTTTCTTCGGCTTGTACATCGGAATTCTGATCATCGCATCGCGATTCTCTTTGCCCCATGAGATCTTTGCCGGCGCTTCTCCCCCGCCATGCAGTCGCTTGTAGGAGTTCACCCATTGATTGGTGACCGCTATGAATTCAGGGGCGTGCTTGATGATTCCCGCGATAAAGGAGCGACCAATATCTGAGAGTTGAGATTCTTTTCCTTCTTCATAGAAAGCATTTTTCTCACCTTGGAATAAAGAGAAATGTGTATGCATTCCAGAACCAGGATGCTCAGTAAATGGCTTTGGCATAAAGGAGGCATGGAAGCCTTGATCTAGCGCCACTTCCTTGATGATGTGACGGAAAGTCATGATGTTATCTGCAGTACTCAATGCATCGGCATAACGCAGATCAATTTCTTGCTGGCCAGGTGCGCTCTCATGATGGCTAAATTCAACGGAGACTCCCATAGCTTCCAAGAGAGTAATTGCTTGACG
>JBEATV010000066.1:0-4111 GCA_041161815.1 Actinomycetota bacterium
GTCATAGCTTCGACCTGATCGTGAGTTACGTACACGGTTGTGATTCCAAGACGACGTTGTAGAGCTGCGATTTGGGTACGTGTAGCAACACGGAGTTTCGCATCAAGGTTTGAGAGCGGTTCATCCATCAAGAAGACCTGAGGCTCGCGAACGATTGCACGACCCATAGCAACGCGCTGACGCTGTCCACCAGAGAGCGCCTTTGGTTTGCGCTCTAGATATGGTTCAAGATCCAAAAGTTTTGCAGCTTCGAGGACGCGGCGATCTCGTTCTTCTTTAGCGACGCCCGCAATCTTCAAAGCAAAACCCATATTTTCTGCAACAGTCATATGTGGGTAGAGCGCGTATGACTGGAAGACCATCGCGATATCGCGATCTTTAGGTGCAACATTTGTGACATCACGATCGCCAATGAAGATTGCTCCTGTATCGATCTCTTCGAGACCTGCGAGCATGCGAAGTGATGTTGACTTTCCGCAACCAGATGGTCCGACAAGAACGAGAAACTCTCCATCGTTAACTGTGAGATTGAGTTTGTCGACTGCGGGATTGGTGGTTCCGGGATAGATGCGAGATGCATCTTTAAATACGACTGATGCCATTTTTTCTCTTCCTTCTCCGGGCAGGTACGTGCCCGACGGTCCGTTGGATAGCGATGTGGATGCGCGAAGGTTACGCGCGAGGTGAGCGCGAGGGAAGAGGGAGGTGGACTTTCTTTTTCGCGGCGGGCCCAGTTCTAGGGCTAGTTTTGGAGCTTGTTTTACGCCTGATTTAGCCAGCGCACCCCTCTTTCTTATACCCTGAGAGCCTCATGGACCCTGGTGGTGCTCAACCGTTTAGCGTTGGCGGCTTAGCCTTCGATCTCGGAACCGTAATCTTCTTCATCCTGCTGGCCTCGATATTTGTTGCGGCCGAAATCGCCCTCATCTCACTTCGCGAGGGGCAGATCAAAACCATTGCAGAGCGCGGTAAGCGTGGAGCGCGGGTCGCATTCTTGGCCTCAAGCCCCAATCGCTTCCTTGCCGCAGTCCAGGTTGGCGTAACTCTCAGCGGATTTCTATCTGCGGCTTTCGGCGCTGAGCGCCTCGGAAACTACGTAATCCCACGATTAATTGATGCCGGCTTGAGTGAAGGCGTGAGCGAGACCATCTCACTGATTGGGCTCACTCTTGTCATCGCGTATTTCTCTCTGGTCTTCGGAGAATTGGTACCTAAACGTTTAGCACTTCATTCGACAGAGAAAATTGCCATGTTGGTAGCGACGCCTGTCTCTGTTACTGCGAAACTCTTCCGACCGCTGATCTGGTTGTTGTCGCATTCGTCTGACCTAGTTCTCAAGGCCTTTGGAGTCGACCCCAAAGCATCTCGCGAAGATATTTCCGAAGAAGAGTTAGTCGATCTCGTTACCGGCCACAAAGCGTTGACCGAAGAAGAGCGCGATATCGTGGAAGAAGTCTTCAATGCAAGCGAACGACAGGTTCACGAAGTTATGGTTCCGCGTACGGAAGTCGATTTTCTTGATGCCAATCTTCCAGTCGCGGATGCGATCCGAGTTGCGGTAGAGAAATCACACTCTCGTTACCCAGTCGTGCGCGGCAATAGCGATGAAGTCATTGGATTTATCCATGTGCGCGATTTGATGGATCCAGAATATTCTGGGAAGAACGTTCCGATTATGAATCTCGTTCGCTCAATTATGTTCTTACCTGGCACCAAGGGAGTTCTCCCTGCGCTCTCAGAGATGCGTACTCAGAGACAACAAATCGCCATCGTTCTAGATGAGTACGGTGGAACTGATGGAATTGTGACGCTGGAAGATCTCGTTGAAACCTTGATTGGCGATATCCATGATGAGTACGACGATCAGACCTCAGAGGTCTCTAATCAGTCGCGCACTGGAGATTACGAAATCGATGGACTGATTTCTCTCGAGGACCTAGCAGAACAGACTCGCGTTGAGGTGCCCGAAGGCCCATACGAGACCCTCAGCGGATATGTCATGCACTCACTTGGGCGGATTCCAGAAGTAAACGATGTGGTCCATGTGGGAACAGCTCGATTTACTGTTCTGAGCATGGAAGGAAAACGAGTAGGCACGCTCTTGCTTTCGCAATTGGGTTCTAGGCCGGAAAACCAGGAAAGTTGAGAAGATAACCCCATGAAGCGCGTGCTCTCAGGGATCCAACCGACAGCTGACTCTTTCCATCTTGGAAATTATCTCGGCGCAGTCAAACAATGGGTAGATCTCCAACAAGATCACGATGCCTTTTATTGTGTTGTTGATCTTCATGCTCTGACTGTTGAAACCGAGCCGGCGCTTCTTCGTCGCCGCACTCTCGTTGCAGCAGCTCAACTTCTTGCGCTCGGTCTCGATCCCGCAAAGTGCACTCTCTTCATTCAGTCCCATGTACCTGAGCACAACCAACTCGGCTGGGTATTTGAATGTCTTGCCGGTTTTGGTGAAGCAAGTCGTATGACACAGTTCAAAGATAAGTCTCAGAAGAGCGGTGCTGATCGTACAGTTGTAGGCCTCTTCACTTATCCAATTCTGCAGGCTGCGGACATCATGCTTTATCAAGCAAATCGCGTTCCAGTTGGTGAGGATCAACGCCAGCACATCGAACTTACTCGCGATCTTGGTCAGCGCTTTAATTCTCGATTCGGTGAAACTTTCGTAATTCCGGAAGCGCATATTCTCAAGAGCGCAGCGAAGATCAATGATCTACAAGATCCTGCCGCGAAGATGAGCAAATCAGCTGCGTCAAATGCCGGCGTCATTGACATTCTTGATAGCTCTGATGTCAACGTTAAGAAGATCAAGAGCGCGGTTACTGATACTGGAAAAGAAGTGAAGTTCGACGAAAAGAACAAGCCAGGCATCTCCAACTTGCTCACGATCCATTCGGCACTGAGTGGCAGCTCTATTGCAGAGTTAGAGAATGAATTCGCCGGCAAGGGTTACGGAGATTTCAAGGGGGCCGTAGCGGAGGTTGTTACGAGCTACTTTGCGCCTGTGCGAGCAAGAACCGAGGAACTCCTTTCAGATGAAGGATCCTTGCTGGAAATCTTGGCAGTAGGAAGCCAGAAGGCTCGAGAGGTCGCATCGGTTACCTTGGCTAAGACTTATGCGGCACTGGGCCTTGTTCCACCTTCGCGCTCCGGAAAGTAATCCATGAAGACCCGGGCGCTCTTTACGGCGCTGATGTTGGCCCTGGTTTCACTTACCCCTGCCAGCGCTCTTGATGCTCCACCAAAAGTTGCAATCGCGTACGACATGGGATTTCTTGGCGATAACTCCTATAACGATGCCGTCAATCAAGCTCTGGTAATTGCAGAGAAGAGATATGGATTATCTGAACCATTTGTCCGTGAAGTTCCCACAAACGGTACTGCCGTGGATCGGCTCTCTCGAATTAGATTTCTTGCCAAGAGCGGATACACCCTGATCATCGCAGTCGGTGCGGGTTATCGCGAGACGGTAAGACGAGTATCAATTGAGAACCCGGAGATTCAATTTGCCATAATTAATGACAAAGTCTTAGGACAGATGAATATTTCAAATATTTATTTCAAAGAAAGTGATGGCGCTTATCTTGCAGGAGTCCTTGCAGCGAGTGTGACCAAGCGAAACTCGGTTGGTTTTGTCGGAAGCGAACCAGATCTCTTGGCGAGTTTCTCAAAGGGCGTTCGTGCAACGTCGAAGAAAGTAAAGGTTGTCAATATTCCATTCCCAGATGAAATTGAAACCCTAAAAAGCGCATTGTCAAAGGTAGATGTGGCTTACTCGACTTGGGATGGTGATGCCACTGTTCTCTCAGTCGTGGTCGAAAACTTTTCTAAGAGCGTTGGCTTGATTGCTGAACGACCTGATCAATATTTCGCAAATCTGCCAGGCGCACAGAAAGTTCTGATTGCAACAGTTGAGAAGTCATTGCTTCGGCCAATCAATCAACTCGTTTCCGCGGCTCTCCAAGGTCGCGCAATCATTGATGTGATTGATGAAGAGCAGGGGATTTATGGCCGGGAGTACTCAGTCAAAAACGGCGGCATCTCCCTCAAACTTCTCTCGCCCAGCGCCAAAAAAGCGAGTGCGCGAGTGAATTTCGCCGTT
>JBEATV010000007.1:0-2047 GCA_041161815.1 Actinomycetota bacterium
AAAAAGATCTGAGTTTAAAGAACCGGAGGCGCTAGGTAATTCTGGCAGGGTTGGATACTCAACTAATGGCAGGGTTGGTAATGTAAATTTGGCACTTCCTGCGCTAACTAGAACTCGGCTTCCTTCTAAATTAAATGTGATTGGTTTGGCTGGTAGTGATCTAGAAATCTCAGCTAATAATCTTCCTGGAACTAAAACTTTTCCTTTTTGGGAAACTTCAGCTTTAAATTTTGCTTTTGCTGCTGTTTCCAATGGCGATAACTCCAACATCTTGGCGGCACGTGTAGCGCGCGAAACTTATGGAGTCCTCAGCGTCGTTGCTCGAATCTACGACCCAGCTCGCGCCGAGATCTATCAGCGCCTTGGAATTCCAACCGTTGCAACAGTCCTCTGGACAACTGATCAAATTATGCGGCGAATATTGCCGCAAGGTTCACGCTCCGAATGGCAAGATCCTTCAGGCAAAGTTCAACTCGCTGAAGTTCCGCTACATCGTGAATGGTTTGGAAAGCCCATTTCGCTCATCGAGCAGCACACGCAAGCTCGAGTCGCATTCATAACACGTCTCGGCGAGGGGCTAATCCCAAACGAACACACAGTCTTGCAAGAAGGCGATCTCGTTCATGTAATGGTGGAAGATTCCAATTTAACAGCGACTGAAAATTCCTTACTTCTCCCCCCAGGCGGCGAGTAAAAATGAGAATAGCCATAGCAGGAGCCGGTAACGCTGGCCGAGCCATTGCACGAGAATTGATTGCAAACGGCCATCAAGTTCTCTTGATCGATAAAAACCCTAAATCTCTCAAGATGCAGAGCGTTCCATCTGCGGAGTGGCTTTTGGCAGATGCTTGCGAAATTAGCGCACTGGATAAGGCAAAGTTAGATACCTGCCAAGTTATGGTTGCAGCAACCGGAGATGACAAGGTCAACCTCGTTGCATCGTTACTTGCAAAGACTGAGTATGGAGTTCCGCGCGTCGTAGCACGAGTAAACCATCCAAAGAATGAGTGGTTATTTGATTCTTCATGGGGTGTTGATGTTGCTGTATCTACTCCGCGCATCATCGCAGCGCTGGTAGAAGAAGCGGTTTCCGTGGGCGATGTCGTTCGACTCTTCTCCCTCAAAGCTGGCGAGGCGAATCTTGTTGAGTTAACTCTTCCTGATGACTCACTTTGTATCGGAAAATCGGTAGAAGAGATCACTCTTCCTGAGGATGCCTCTCTTGCTGCAATTATTCGCGATGGTCACGTGATTGCGCCCTCAGCGCATGATGTCTTCTCTGCTGGGGATGAACTTATCTTTGTTGCTTCTGCAAAAGCTGAGGATTACCTCAAGGAGTGTTTCGTAGCTAAAAAGTAGTTATGAAGTAGCGCGTAAATCTTCGCGCAATTTCGGACCACTCTTGATTACTACCCATGTAGCCCATGCAGCTGCAATGAATAGCGGGTAACCCATGATGAGTCGCGCTGTACCAAGCGCATTGACGTTGCCGCTGAGGTAGAGCGGGTACTGCACGATAATTCTTAGCGCAAAGAGCCCAACCCAAATCCAGGTCGCTTTAGCGTAAACCTTTGTTCGAGCCGGATCCTTACGCCATCTGAAATTCTCTTCTAATAGTGGACCCAGAAAGAGGCCGATAACCGGCCATCGAACAATTATCGAAACCAAATATGCTGCACCATAGATTGCGTTGGTCCATAAGCCAGGAAGGTAGAAATCTTCTGCTTTTCCGGAACGATTCGATAGCCACGCACAAATTGCTACTCCAATGACGCCCGAGATTGTGTGTTGAATCGTTTCACGTCTGGCTAATCTGATTGCAGTAAGGATAAGTGAGAGTCCCAGAGCCGCATACGAGGACTGCGCTACATCTTTGGTGAAGTTAAAAGCAACAAGAAATACAAGTGCGGGCAATCCAGAATCCAGTAGACCTTTCTTGCCGCCCATAGCAGCCATGATCTTGGCTTTATCTTCGTCGTGACTCATGAACGTCCTGTCGAACCGAAACCATCAGTTCCGCGGTCAGAACCTGGCAGCTCTTCAACTT
>JBEATV010000007.1:2057-28503 GCA_041161815.1 Actinomycetota bacterium
GTTCTCCCCGGAAGCCTGCATCGATTGTCCCTGGCGCATTCACCATTCCTACTCCGTGCTTAATGGCCAGACCTGAACGCGGGTGCGCGAAGGCCGCGTATCCGTCGGGAAGCGCAATCGAAATTCCCGTAGGAACCAATGCGCGTTCACCCGGAGCGATGGCGATATCGATGCGAGAATGAACATCAGCTCCTGCATCCCCGGCTTGAGCGTATTGTGGAATCGGAAGATCTTTATCGAGTCGAGTAATGAAGACCTTCATGGATTGATTTCGAATTCGGTATCAATTGAAAGATCAGTCCGTCCAGCCAAAACATCTCTGAATCCTTCAGGTGCATTAGAGATGAAATGCTCCATGGGAACAATGACAAATATCGCAGCCGCTTCAACTGCAAGAGGCCCGCTGTCGGAGTTGATGCGCCCTTGCGCCTTGCAGTAGATCTTTCTTCCCTCTTGCCCAATGATTTCTGCTTGAATAAAGAGAATTGTCCCCACAGGTACTGGAGCAATGAATGAAGTCTCCAGTTTTCCGGTCACCGCAGGTTGTCGAACAAGCCACATCAACTTGCCTAGAGCTTCATCAAAGGCACATGAGAGCAAACCACCGTGTGCGAGCCCTGGCGCTCCTTGATGCATCTCTGTAACAGTGAATTTCGCATTGATTGTCATACCTTCGCCAGAGTAAGCAACAAGATGAAGACCGGCGGGGTGTGAAGCTCCACATCCATAACAGTCAGGATTATGCGAACCAAGAAGTGTTCCAGGAACAGGTGCCTGAGGATGGCGAGGTGGAACTACCGCGTTTGCAGGTGCAGTGATATTCAAACCACGTGACATAGGTGGAAGGTTACCCTGTCTCTGAGCAATTTTTATCGCAGCAACAAATGTGACCTCAATGTACGCTGGGAATATGGAGGCAGCTCAGGTGCGCGAGAAAATTCGATGGCCATGGTGGTTAATGGGCCTTGTAATCGCACTTGATATTTCAATTGTTATTGCAGTGTGGGCAGGTCTAGGAAATTCCGCTGCACTCGCCAGCATATTTATTGTTATTGCGCTCACAATCGCGTTCTACTTCTTCACGGCACTCAACATCAACATTGCAGACGGCGAGGTCTTCGTTGGTCGTGCACATATAAGTGTCGAACATATTGGCCAGGTTGAGGTTCTCTCCGCCGAGAAAATGAAACTCGCTTATGGCATGCATCTCAATCCTGCGGCATATCTGGCAATTAGATTCTGGGTTAAGGGTGGACTGAAGTTAACTATCGATGATCAGAGGGACCCAACACCGTATTGGCTCGTCAGTTCGAAAAATCCTGAAAAAATTGAAAGCGCAATTCTGGGTAAGAACTAAGCGCAATCCTTACAGATAGCTTTTGCTCCCTCACCTTTTGCTAATTGAGTAATGTGATGCACCAAGAAGCAGCGCGAACAGGTGAATTCATTCTCTTGCTTTGGCACAACGCGCACTGCAAGCTCTTCACCAGATAGGTCTGCACCAGGCAGCTCGACATTCTCGGCCTCTTCTTCATCAAGATCTACTTGTCCTGATTGCGCTTCCGCGCGACGTGCTTTTAGCTCCTCAAGGGACTCTTCGTGTAACTCTTCATCCGTTTTTCGGGGCGTGTCGTAATCAGTTGCCATAGATCTCTCACCACCTATCTCTTTCCGTACTTGCACTCTTGATATGTATGTCGCGCACCAAACGGCGCGCACGGGGCGGATAATGCCTAAAACTCACCGTCGTGTCCTGACCAACACGCGGCGTGTCGCGAATATTCCCTCTTGCTGAGCGTTATTGCTGCTTTATTGCTGTGATTGAGAGCGGCGTTGCGCTTCCTCGCGGCGCCATTGAGCAATGTGTCCATGATTTCCCGACATCAAGACCTCTGGAACAGAAAGTCCGCGCCATTGAGCAGGTTTTGTGTAGCTCGGATACTCCACTTCACCTATTTCATTATGTGACTCTTCTGCGAGAGATTCTGGATTTCCGATAACGCCAGGAATCAATCGAGTAATAGCTTCGATCATCACCAGCGCTGCTACTTCGCCTCCATTAAGGACATAGTCGCCAATTGAAATTTCATGAACTCGCACTCTGTCAATTGAACGATAGTAATCACCTATACGAGCATCAATTCCTTCGTAGCGACCGCAAGCAAAGACAATCTCCTGCGACGAAGCAAATTTTTCCGCCATTCTCTGGGTAAATTTCTTTCCTGCAGGAGTCAGGATCACTAAGTCAATTATCTGGTCTGAGACCTCTAACGCGGCATCAATAGCTTCACCCCATGGCTCAGGTTTCATGACCATACCTGCCCCACCTCCATACGGAGTGTCATCAACTGTGTGGTGATTGTCGTGCGTGAACTCTCTCAAATTAACAGCGGTGAATTCAATAACTTCTTGCTGACGCGCTTTACCTATGAGTGAGAGGTCAAGAGGCGTGAAGTACTCAGGAAAGATAGAGATTGCTGTGATCTTCATAGCAAGCTCTCAAAATTTAGAATTGTCATGACTTTCTTAGTAATGTCAATTTCAGGGACATATGCACGAACGAAAGGAACGAGAATTTCTTTATTGCCACTCTTGACTACAAGAGTGTCTTGGGCAGGTAGCTGGAGGACATCAACCACAGTCCCCCATTCCTTACCATTCTCATCTACGACCTTACATTCCAGAATCTGAGAGATGTGAAAGTCATCATCGCTAACATTTGACTCTTCTGGATTCACATCAGCCAAGAGAAGTACATTGCGGAGTTTTTCTATTGCGGTACGGTCTTCAACGCCTTCAAATGAGAGTAAAAGAGTTCCACTATGAACTTTTGCATCGCGGATTACAAGTGGTCCTTTGTCAGCCGGATCGGTTTGAAGTTTTGCGCCAACACGGAAACGTGATTCAGGATTATCGGTACGAACTTCTATAGTCGCATCGCCGCGCACGCCATGTGCGCGACCGATACGTCCTACGACTAGTAACAACTGCGTTGAGCGCGATTAGCGCGCTTCATCCGCCTCAATGAGGTCGACGCGAACACTGCGTCCTGCAAGTGCAGAAACAACAGTACGGAGCGCCTTGGCAGTGCGGCCATTACGACCGATTACCTTGCCGATATCTTCTGGATGCACGCGAACTTCAAGAGTTGTTCCGCGGCGTCCATCTTTTTCGGAGATGACAACTTCTTCAGGATTATCGACTATCCCTTTGACAAGGTGTTCTAAAGCTTCGTCAATCATCACGATGATTACTCAGCTGGAGTTTCAGCTGGTGTCTCAGCAACTACTTCTGCTGGAGTTTCAGCTGGTGTCTCAGCAGCGGCTTCAACGACTACTTCTTCAACCGCTTCAGGAGCTGCTGCTTGAGCAACCTCTTCTGCTGGAGCAGACTTAGCTGCAAGCTTCTCAGCTGCACGCTTCTTCATTGTGGTTGCGCCATCTTTTGGCTCGTTCATGGCTGCTTTGACGGCTGCTTCATATGCTGCGCGCTTATCTGCACGAACAGGAAGAGTCTTGAGTGTTCCTTCCGCACCAGAAACGCCTTTGAACTTCTGCCAATCTCCGGTTACCTTCAAAATCGCCTCTACAGCGGGAGTTGGTTGCGCGCCATTCTTTAGCCAATGCTGTGCGCGCTCTGAATCAACTTGAATCAATGAAGGCTCTGAGGCTGGCGAATAACGGCCAATCTCTTCGATCTTCAAACCATTGCGCGCTTTGCGTGAATCTGCGACAACAATGCGGTAGTGCGGGGTACGAATCTTTCCGAGACGTGCCAATCTAATCTTTACGGCCACGAGGGCTTTCTCCTTGCGTAATCGATCGAACTTTGGGAATCGGCCCGAGTTGGGATGCCAGGCGAGTTCCGTCAGTTCTAGTTAATGGTTGCCGGTCAAGAGGTAGAGGGCTCTTGAACAGGAGGCCAATATTGCCATGCTCAGGGCTATATGCCCAATCAGCCGTTTATCGTCCTTCTTGAGCGGCGCGTTTGGCAGGGTTTCCAGATCGAGATTTCTTCTTCGGTGGCTGTGAACCTGCACCTTGGGCAGTGCGCATTGGCATCGCTGCGTTCGGCATCATGTTTGGCATTCCAGCCGGAAGAGCCATTCCTTGAGGCATTCCCCCACCGCTGCGCATCTGTTTCATAACTTTCTGCGCTGCAGAGAAGCGATCTACAAGGGAGTTGACCTCTGTGACTGTGCGGCCGCTTCCTAAGGCAATACGCGCTCTACGCGAACCATTGAGAACTTTAGGATTACGACGTTCTTCCGGAGTCATTGATTGAACAATGGCCTGAGTACGCACTAATTCTTTGTCGTCAAGCGAATCAATCTGCTTTTTCATTGCGGCGCTATTTGCTCCGGGCAACATGCCTAACAACTTAGTCATAGAGCCCATCTTCTTCATCGCCTGTAACTGCTCTAAGAAATCTTCTAGTGTGAAATCTTCGCCTGAGACAAACTTTTCTTCTAAACGACGTGCGCTATCGCCATCCATCGCTTTCTTTGCCTGTTCGGCAAGCGTCTGAATATCCCCCATGCCAAGGATGCGAGAGGCCATTCGATCTGGGAAGAAGTAATCAAAATCAGTGAGCTTCTCACCAGTCGAGGTGAAAAGAATTGGCTTGCCTGTAACTTCAGCGATTGATAAAGCAGCACCACCTTTTGCATCGCCATCAAGTTTGGTCAATACAACTGCATCAAATCCAACTCCAGATTCAAATGCTTGCGCTGTTCGAATCGCATCTTGACCAATCATCGCATCGACAACAAAGAGGGTTTCATCTGGACTGACCGCAGTTTGAATCGCCTTAGCTTCTTTCATCAGCTCTTCATCGACGCCTAAACGTCCAGCAGTATCAATGATGACGATGTTGTGGAGCTTCTCTTGAGCGAATGCGATTGCCTTGCGCGCCACCGAAACTGGATCGCCGACACCATTGCCGGGCTCAGGGGCAAAGACTGGAACTTTAATTGATTCAGCCAATACTGATAATTGAGTGACGGCGTTCGGTCGCTGTAGATCCGCTGCAACAAGAAGCGGGGTATTTCCATTCTCTTTTAGGAAGAGAGCAAGCTTTCCAGCCAGCGTTGTCTTTCCCGAACCTTGTAGACCGGCCAGCATGATTACAGTCGGAGGATTCTTCGAAAATCTAATTCGTCGGGCTGCGCCACCTAGGATCGCAACCAGTTCCTGATTGATGATTGCGTAGATTTCTTGGGATTGGTTGGTGCTCTGCCGTAGATCTGGCAGAACTTCTAGAGACTTTTCCCGAACTTTCGAAACAAAAGACTCGGCTACCGAGAGCGCGACGTCTGCATCAAGAAGCGCAGCTCGTAACTCTTGGCAGGTAGATTCGATATCGGACTCAGTGATGCGCCCCTTCTTGCGCAGCGCTCCGAAAACATCGGAGAACTTATTGCTGAGGGACTCAAACATGGCCGTAAGCCTATCTAATCACCTGCCAAGAGCACCAAAAGAAGAGCTAGATCGCTGCTTCACCCTTCTCGCCAGTTCTTACTCTTACAACTTGGTCAACTGGAGTTGTCCAGACTTTTCCATCTCCAATTGAGCCAGTTGATGCAGTTTTGACGATGATGTCGATAATCGAATCAACTTCCTTATTCTCCGCCAAAATTTCGAGACGAATTTTCTGAATCAAATCGATGGGGTACTCCGCTCCGCGATATACCTCGACATGGCCACCTTGGCGACCAACACCAGATACTTCAGAGACTGTCATACCTTTCACGCCTGCTTCTCGAAGAGCACTTTTGACCTCATCGAGTTTTCCAGGTTTGATGATTGCAGTAATAAGTTTCATCTTTAACGACCTCCCTTAAGAATTCCACCCATTTCGTAGGCGCTCTCAGCATGTTCAGAGAGATCTACACCTGCGAGCTCATTCTCACTCTTCACGCGGAAACCAATCGTCTTCTCAATCAAGAATCCGATAATCAACGTCATGACGAATGAGTAGGCCATAACTAAGCCGACACCAAGTGCTTGCTTTGCTAATAGCGCTGTGCCTCCACCGTAGAAGAGCCCATCTAGTCCGATGGAATTCACGGCACTTGATCCAAAGAATCCAATCGCCAAGCTGCCAACGATTCCTCCAACGAGGTGAACTCCGACGACATCAAGGGCATCGTCGTAGCCGAATTTGTATTTCAATCCCACCGCAAGCGCGCAGATCGCGCCTGCCAGGAAGCCGATGACGACTGCTGCCCATGGTGCGACGAATGCACATGCCGGAGTAATTGCAACAAGTCCTGCTACGGCACCTGATGCAGCGCCGAGTGATGATGGATGTCCGTCACGAATTTTCTCAGTAACGATCCAACCGAGGAGTGCACCTGCTGTTGCTACTTGAGTATTGATAAATGCAAGGCCCGCAATGCCATTTGCTCCGAGTGCAGATCCAGCATTAAATCCAAACCATCCAAACCAGAGCAAACCTGCTCCGAGAAGTACTAGTGGAAGTGAGTGCGGACGCATTGGAGTGCGTTGCCATCCGATGCGACGTCCAAGGACAATCGCTAGCGCTAATCCAGCAGCTCCCGCATTGATATGAACGGCGGTACCGCCTGCGAAATCTTGTACGCCACGTGCTGCAAGGAATCCTGCACCTGTGACTGTGTCGCCGACTTTATTGCCGAAGGCGAAGACCCAGTGAGCAACTGGGAAGTACACGATAGTGACCCAGAGGGCTACGAAAATTGTCCATGATAAGAACTTTGTTCGATCGGCAATCGCACCGGAAATGAGGGCGGGCGTAATGATCGCAAACATCAATTGGAATGTTGCAAAGACCAGAAGTGGAATCGGATAGACACCACCATTGTTGGTCAATTCATCGACGACATTGCCAAGTCCAGAAAGCGAGAATGATCCATACCATTCGGAATTCGCTTCATAACCAAAAGCTAATTTGAAACCGTAAATTACCCAGAGCACGCTAACGACGCCCATGGTTACCATCGACATCATCATCATGTTCAGTGCACTCTTTGCCCGAACCATTCCACCATAGAAAAAGGCCAAACCTGGTGTCATAAGTAGAACGAGTGCAGAGCTAGCCAATACCCATGCAGTATCGCCAGCGCTGAGGACTACTTCATCCATGTGTTTTCTCCAGACTTTGTTAACTCTGATTCAGCAGGACTACCTTGGGGATGCGGCATCGCCTCACGAGTCTTCTCGGTTCTCTCCGTTGAGAATGAGAGAAGGGTGCTATGGGTCTATTACAGATACCGCACGGTCGAGGTTTCCGTGAGGTGACAGTTAGAGGGCTTCTGTTACGTCTATGTTAAAAGTTCAGCGATATAGCGATCAGCGTCAAAGCGCTGTATATCCGTGATGGATTCGCCCACGCCGACGAATTTCAGAGGAATCCGCAGAGCCCGCTCTGTCGCCAGCGCGATGCCACCGCGAGTAGAGCCGTCAATTTTGGTAACAATCATCCCCGTTAATGAAACGCTCTCTGAGAAAACTTTTGCTTGCGCAATTCCGTTCTGTCCCGTAGTTCCATCGAGGACAAAGAGGATCTCATTTACTGGCGTGACCTTTTCAATGACGCGGCGAACTTTTCCTAACTCATCCATCAAATTGCTCTTGGTGTGAAGTCTTCCTGCAGTATCGATGATGAGAACATCAAAGTTTTCGTTCTTGGCACGGGTTGCACCATCAAAACAGACCGCAGCAGGATCAGATGCTTCAGTACCACGCACCACATCTACTCCAATTCGAGTACCCCAGGTGATGAGTTGTTCAACCGCTGCGGCACGGAATGTGTCTGCGGCAACAAGTAAAACTCTCTTCCCTTCGTCTTTGAGAAGGTTGGCCAGCTTTGCAGCGCTTGTTGTTTTGCCAGTGCCGTTTACACCGACAATCAGGATTGTTGTGAGTGAACCACTTTGAATATTCAGGTCGCGTGACTCAGAAGTCAGATACGACTTAATCCGGCTTTGAACTGCAGATTCTAGGTTCTCAGACTTTTCTTTCTTAACTAATTCAACAATTTCATCTGCGGTCGCCGCACCAAGATCCGACTCAATAAGTATTGTGCGGAACTCTTCAATATCTTCAATCGAAGCTTTGTTTCGAGAGAACTTCGATAAGAAGGAGCCGAACAAGCCCATAGTTAAACTGATTCGGTTTCAATCTCACGAAGCCGCTGTGAAATTACTTCAGAGACTCCATCACCGCGCATTGTTACTCCATAGAGCGCATCGCCAATCTCCATGGTGCGCTTCTGGTGAGTGATGATGATGAGCTGGGAAGCCTGACGCAGCTCTTCTAGTACACCCAAGAGTCGACCGAGATTAGTGTCATCAAGCGCTGCTTCAACCTCATCCATCACATAGAAGGGGCTTGGTCGCGCCTTGAAAATCGCAACCAAAAGCGCAACAGCAGTCAGTGATCGCTCGCCGCCAGACAAGAGCGAGAGACGCTTAATGCGTTTTCCAGGTGGACGAGCTTCAACATCAACGCCTGAATTCAACATATCGCTGGGATCGGTAAGGATCAAGCGACCCTCTCCTCCCGGAAATAGTCGCGCAAATATTTTTTCGAATTCTCGAGCGGTATCGCGGTAAGCCTCTTCGAAGATTTCTTGGACTCGCTCATCCACTTCTTTGATGATGTCAAGGAGATCCTTCTTCGACTTCTTAAGGTCTTCAAGTTGTTCTGCGAGGTATTTCAAGCGCTCTTCTAATGATGAGTATTCCTCAAGTGCTAGTGGATTAATCTTGCCGAGAAGTGCCAGAGAGCGCTCAGCTGTCGCCAATCTCTTCTCTTGTTGGGCGCGAACATACGGAATGAATTCACCCTGAGAGAGATTTCCTTCCTCATCTTCAATGAAAGTTGGTACATCTTTGTCGGGGCCGTATTCATAGACCAGAGCTTGTGAGTCGACGCCGAATTCCTCCATCGCCTTACCTTCAAGCTGTTCAATTCTTAAGCGTTGTTCTGCTCGTGCAATCTCATCTCGATGCACACTTGATGTGAGTTGATCCAACTCTGTTGTCAGCTCTCGAACTTGGGCGCGAATTGCAAGAATCTCACCATCGCGATTTGAGCGAGAAACTTCAAGTCGTTCGCGCTCGGCATTTGCTCGTGAGATGGAATTTTCGATTTGAATCAGAGCTTCATAGGCAGCATCCGCAATCGCTTGAGCGCTAATGGCGCCGCGTGCTCGCGCTTCACGTCGAGCAATACTCTTACTGGCCGATTCGCGCTCATTATTTGCTGCAACTTCAAGATCAGCCGCACGTCGCGAGATCGCAGCCACGCGTTCTTCCAAAGTTCGAAGTCCAAGACGCGCTTCAACTTCCACTGCACGAGATGTAGATACTGAAGCCCGTAAATTCTCTACCTGTGTGAGGTCTGGTTCTTGAGGCTCCTCACTTCGAGCAAACTCCGTTTGAGCAATCGCTAACTCATTTTGATCACTGGAGAGCGCTTGTTTAAGTTCAGTAATCGAGGTTTGCAGGCGATCAACCTCGGCGACGCTGCCACGAACGCTCTGACCAGCCGCCCCCATCTGTTCGGCAAGTCCTGCCATTGCGGCGTCAGATTCATTGAGTCGAGCAAGAGATTGATCATATTGCGCTTGATCGCCACGGACCTTGGCTTCTGCAGATGAAATTTCGAAGCGAATTCGATCGCAATCGTGAGCGAACTTCTGCAATGCAATCTCGCTCTTTTCAATCATGGAGGTGATCTCAATTAATGAAGAGCGAGATACCGAACCTCCACTGGCACGGCCGCGACCAATGAGGTCGCCCTCCTTTGTTACTGCGATGAGATTACGATTGCTTCGCACAATTTCTTCAGCTTGAGCAAGGGAATCAGCTGCAACGAATCCGCGAAGTAGTCGTGGAAGCACTGCGCTCAGCGTTGAAGAAGAAACTTTGGTCACCAATGGTGAGAAACCAGAAGTTGCAGCTTCCTGAATATCTGATTGACCATCGAGATCTGCTACGAAGAGCAACTCAGCGTTACCTGCTGATTCGGACTTTAAAAATGCCAAGGCTGAAATCGCCTGAGTAGCGTCCTGAACCACGAGTGCGTTGGCAAGCGAACCAAGAGCTACAGAGACTGCGCTCTCCCAACCTGCTTCCACAGTAATGAGTGATGCAACGCTGCCGCGAATCTCGATTCCACGAGTATTGGTAAGGAGCGCTCCGCTACCGTCTTTATGAAGTGTCGCCTGACGAAGAGCATCGACCTTGGCTTCAGCCGCACTTTTTTCGCGTTCTGCACTCGATAACTCAGCGGACAACCGCTCCATTTCAGATTTGGAGTGCTGTAAATTCTTTTTCGCCTTTTCGAATTCGGCGTCAAGTCCAAGCTCGCCAGCATCAAGTCCAGCAACTTCACTTTCTAGTCGAGCAAACTCTCGTCTTGCATCATCTACTCGAAGATTTGCTTCACCTAATGCTTTCTCTAGCCGCGCAATTTCGGAAAGTGCGCTATCAATTCGAGATTGCAAACTTTTAATATGGCCTTCTTGACGCGCCGTACCCTCGCGATAGTCCGCAATTGCACGCTGGGATGCTGCAACGCGATCCTCTTCTAGCTTGAGACGTGCTTCGAGCTCTCCTACGGTGCCACTAGCTGAATTGAGTTCTTCTCTAGCCTTATCAACGGAATTTTGGAGAACTTGTTCTTCCGTTCGCAAAGTACGCGCTTCAGCGTCGAGAGCATCTGGATCACGACCAGATGCGCGCGCCTCTTCAGCTTCTTCTGCCAAGAAACGAGCGCGCTCTGATGCCAAATTTTGGGTGCCACGGAGTTTTTCGCGTTGAGCGGTGAGGTTGTAGTAATTATCTTGCGCCGCATTGAGTTGAGGGCCTTCGCTCGATGCAACTCGGTCGAGCTCCACTTCGCGATTGCGGAGTTGATCAAGTTCCTGCTCAACTTGTGAGCGTCTTTCACGCAGCGCAGTTTCGTCCGCAACTTCCGACGTTAAAGTCGACTTAAATGAGATCAAGTCATCGGCCAAGATACGTAACTTTGCATCACGTACATCTGCTTGAATTACAGCCGCCTTGCGCGCGACTTCAGCTTGCTTACCCAGTGGGCGAAGTTGACGTCTTAATTCATTTGTCAGATCTTGGACACGCGACATATTGCCCTGCATCGACTCGAGTTTACGGAGCGCTTTCTCTTTACGCTTACGATGCTTGAGAATTCCAGCTGCCTCTTCGATAAACCCTCGACGCTCTTCTGGATTAGCGGTAAGAATTGCATCGAGTTGTCCTTGACCAACAATCACGTGCATCTCGCGACCGATTCCGCTATCGCTGAGCAACTCTTGAATATCTAACAAGCGAGCGGATTCGCCATTGATCTGATAATCACTCTGGCCATTTCTAAAAAGAGTTCGAGAGATTGTTACTTCTGTGAAATCAATGGGCAGTGCACCGTCTGTGTTGTCGATGGTGACAGAAACTTCGGCGCGACCGAGCGGAGCTCGACCCGAAGTTCCAGCAAAGATGACATCCTCCATCTTGCCGCCACGCAGGCTCTTGGCGCCTTGTTCACCCATGACCCAAGACAAGGCATCGACGACATTGCTCTTGCCTGACCCGTTTGGTCCAACGACGCAGGTGATACCAGGCTCAAACCTGAGGGTCGTGGGGGCCGCGAAGGACTTGAAACCCTTCAGGGTCATGCTCTTCAAATACACAGGTAGAACCTATCGGGTGAGCTCGCGCCCCTTTGGTTTTTGACCCCGCTTCAGGGCGGTTTTTTTCATACTTTTCTTCGCGCGCCCTTTGACCTGGCAGGTAGGACAGAAATGCGAGGAACGATTTCCCAAAACGATACGGCGAATCTGTGTGCCACATCTCGAACATGGTTCATCCTCTTGGCCATACGCCTCAAGGTCCACATCAAAGTATCCGCTCTCTCCATTCACATTGATGTAGAGATCATCGAAACTCGTACCCCCTTGTTTCAGGGCCGCAGACATCACATCCTTAATCGCCAGAAGAAGTGTGGTGATTTCCTCCACTGAAAGTGTATTGGCCAATCTCTCTGGATGAATCTGAGCGAGCCAGAGAGATTCATCTGCATAAATGTTGCCCACTCCGCTCATGACGCTCTGATCCAACAACACCGACTTGATGGCGCTCTTCTTTCTTCCCAGAGCTTTCGCAACTGCTTGGGAGTCAAATTGTGGATCGAAGATGTCGCGCGCGATTCTTGAAAATGACCTAGGTAGCAGAATCCCGTTCTCTTCAACTAGATCGTCGATAGCCATCCAGCCAAAAGTTCGCTGATCGACAAATCGAATCTCTTTCTTGCGATCGCCACAATCAATCCGAATCCGAAGATGCTTCTCGGCTTCCTTTCGCTTTTCTTGAATGATGAATTGTCCACTCATCCCCAGATGTGCCATGAGAGCTAAATCGCGGTTGAGTACAAACCAGAGAAATTTTCCGCGACGTGCAATATCAACAATTTTTGCACCTTCAACTGCGCTCAATGGAGCGTAGGTAGAAGAGCGATTGCCGCCCTTATGAACTACATCAATCTCTCGAATCTTTTTTCCAACCACCCATGGTTCGAGCCCACGACGCACCGTCTCTACTTCAGGTAACTCGGGCATTGTTGTGCGCTCAGATCTTCAACGAAGTTTCGTTAGATGGATGGAGCTTGGGAGATTTCTTCGTAAGCCAATCGAGCTGCAACTTGCTCCGCTTCGCGCTTACTTTTGCCGTGACCCTCTTTGTAGGTAACGCCATTGACGAGAGCAACGGCCACAAAATCTTTATCGTGATCTGGACCAGACTCAGAGACTTTGTACTCTGGAGGCGGCCAACCGGCTGCTGCGACAATTTCTTGCAGCGCAGTCTTTCCATCAAGCCCTGCACCTCGCGAAACCGCTTCTTCAATCGCGCTCTCCATGAGTCGCATTACTACTTCGGTTGTCTTAGCAAAACCATGGTCGAGGTAGACCGCGCCAACTAAAGCTTCAAGCGCATCGGCCAGGATTGAGTTCTTGTCGCGACCTCCAGTGACCTCTTCACCTTTACCAATCTTCAATGCAGAACCCAGATCTAATTCACGCGCGATCGTGGCGAGTGCGCGCATGTTGACTATGCCTGAACGCAGCGGCGAGAGGCGTGATTCATCGAGATCAGGAAATCGTTGGTAGAGAGCTTCGGTGATGACTAATCCAAGAACGCTATCTCCGAGAAATTCGAGCCGTTCATTTGTTGGAAGCCCACCAAATTCGTAGGCAAAAGATCTATGAGTAAGCGCGAGATTGAGAAGCTCTGGACTTACCGAAACTCCGAGCTTTTCGGTTAAAGCCAGCGTCAGGACTAGACCTCGAGAACTTGACGGCGGTTATATGTGCCGCAGGTTGGGCATGCAGCATGCTGCAACTTTGGCTGTTGGCACTGGCTGCAGTTAGCTGTGGCTGCAGGAGTTGCCTTCCATTGGCTGCGACGAGAACGCGTGCGCGAGCGGGACATCTTTCGCTTTGGTAATGGCACGGTGGTTCTCCTTTAATCTGATCTTCTAACGAGCGCGTAAGTATCCCCCACGAGCCAGATCTTTGCCAAATCGTATGGGCCAAATCGAGCGTTATTCGGGTTTCCAGCCCGCTAGGCCGGTCCATCGGGGGTCGGTGACCTCATGAGCGTGGTCATCGGGCAAGTCGCGCCACTTCTCGCCGCATTCTGCACAGAGCCCTTCGCAGTCTTGCGAACAAATCGGGTTAATCGGCATCGAAAGTATCACGGCATCGCGAATCGGAATCTCGATATCAGCTACATCACCATCGAGAAAGAAGAGCTCATCATCTTCGTCAGGATTATCCGAGGCTCGACTGGCGTAAAGAAATAGTTCTTGGAATCGCTGATCGATTTCCATCTCCACTTTTTCTAAGCAGCGACCGCACTCTCCTACCGCATGAGAACGCACGATTCCGGTGATCAGAACACCATCATCGACTGACTCTGCTTTGAAATCGAGATTGATTTCTTCTCCTGTTGGAATCTTCAATAACGGGATACCAACGTCCTCTGGAGCTGGGAAATTAAGTGAATATTCGCGCATCTCACCAGCACGTCTTGGTAATTCGTGCAAATTGATTCGATAAGGCGACTGCCCTTTGGAGTTCATGTGAAGCTACTTAGTCAGCAAGTTGCGAGAGAACATCTTTATCGCTTGCGCCAGCAAGTCTCTCACGTCCACGATTTACAGCTTCAAGGGTTTTATTCAGTATTACTTCGAGAGTGGCAAGTCGAGAGTCAATGTATGCATCGACTTCTTCTCTCTCTTTCTCCACTTTCAGGTGTGCTTCATCAACTAGTCGGGCTGATTCTTCTCGCGCTGCAGCAACAATGGCGGTTTGTTCAACCATTCGCGCAACTTCTTCGCGCGCATGCGCGATGAGTTGTTCTGCGCTCTGTCGACCCTCGTCGATGATTCCTTCACGATTGGCTAGCAATTTCTTGGCGCTTGCAAGATCTGATGGAATTGCTTGGTTAATCTCCTCCAGAAGCCCAAGAAGTTCGCCTCGGTGAACAACGCAAGAAGCAGAAAGTGGCACAGCTCGGGCCTCATTGACCATCGTGATAGCTGACTGAAGTTTCTCGATTGCTTCCATTGTTATTTCTCCCTACTTGCTTTTTTTCTCAAATCTTCAAGTACGCGTGGTGGTACAAGATTAGAGACATCTCCGCCATATCGCGCAATCTCTCGCACCAAGGAGGACGATAAGAATGAATACGCAGGTTTTGTGGCCATCAACAATGTATCTACGCCCTTGAGCTGCAGATTCATTTGAGCCATCTGAAGTTCGTAATCAAAATCGCTCACCGCTCGAAGTCCCTTAACGATCGCGGCGATGTTGTGCTGGCGACAATAGTCCACAAGTAGCCCACTCCAGGTATCGACCTTGACATTCTTGAGATGCTTAATCGAGTCAGAGATCATCGCAACTCGCTCATCGATTGTGAAAAGTCCTGTCTTGCTATTGTTCACAAGCACTGCGATGACAACCTCATCGAAAAGTCCGCTTGCGCGCTCGATTACATCAAGATGGCCATTTGTAATGGGATCAAACGAGCCTGGACATACAGCTTTCTTCACGGGGTAACGCTAACACGCCCCATCAAGACCTTCTTAGAGAACTTGCTATTCCGCGCTGGGTTCCGCATAAAAGATTGTGGCGGCGCCATACTTTCGCACCTTTGATTCAGCGAGGCCTACCGGCCACTTTAACGGCTTGGATTTCGAATCACGCTCGATAGCGACAACAGAGGACTTCTTCAAGAATCCATTTCGTACCAGAGATTCCATTACTTTCTCGATCTCGCTATTAGGTAGGTCGTATGGTGGATCAACAAATATCACATCAAATTGGATATCTGCACCTTTCTCCAAGAACTTTCCAACTGAACTTGTGTACACAGAATTTGTACCGATTCCTGAGATGTTTTCCAGCAACGCAAAATTTGCACGAGCTACTGATGTTGCTTTCTCATCGTTGTCGACAGCATAAATAATCGCAGCGCCACGAGACAGAGCTTCAACTCCGACCGCTCCAGATCCGCAATACAAATCCAAGAATGCAAGATCACTCAAGGAGCCAAACTCAGATTCCAAGGTAGAGAAGAGAGCTTCGCGTGCGCGATCAGATGTAGGGCGCGTTGATCCTGAAGGTGAGAAGAGATTACGTCCCTTCCCAAGCCCTGCGATAATTCTCATGACAATCTCTCCAATCAACGCTTCTCTAAATATGACGCGCGCTCTTCTTGGCGCAATTTATCAACCTCTAACTTGAGTTGTGGCATCGAGCTGAGGCTTAGGTCTTGCTCCACAATCCTTTCGGCCACTGTGCGCGCTTGTACTATCAATTCTTCGTCGCGAATGACACGGAGTAATCGAAGGTGAGATCGCACGCCCGATTGTGCAACACCCAAAACATCGCCTTCTCGACGCTGTTCGAGATCTAGCCTGCTCAATTCAAATCCATCAGTCGTGCTCGCAACAGCTAGAAGGCGCTCCATGGCTGGGGTTCCCTCCTCTGAATTGGTAACCAAAAGACATAACCCTGGAGTCATTCCACGCCCCACGCGGCCACGAAGCTGATGTAATTGCGAAACGCCAAAACGATCTGCATCCATGATGATCATCATTGATGCATTCGGAACATCTACACCCACTTCAATGACTGTGGTTGTGACGAGAACATCAACCGTGCCAGAAGAAAACGCCTGCATTGCCGCTTCTTTTGCCTCAGAACTCAAACGGCCATGTAACTTCTCAATCCTTAAGCCACGAAGCGCGCCAGACTCTAACTGTGGAAACAAGTCTTCGACCGAGGTCATCGGCACTTTCACTTCGAGTTCCTCATCACTGAGCGCGCGCGCCATCGCTAACTCTTCTGGCGTCAATCCAAAGCGCTGCAAATCAGATTCATCGTTTGCGGCGATACGTGGCGCAACGATGTACACCTGATGACCATGGCTCACTTCCTCTCGTGCTCGTTGCCAAGCTCGTTCAAGATGTTGTGGCTTTGCGAGGGCTGATACAACATGAGTTGTGATGGGTGATCGACCCAATGGAAGTTCTCTCAAGGTAGAGACATCAAGATCGCCAAATATTGTCATAGCCACCGTTCGCGGAATTGGTGTTGCAGTCATGACAAGAACGTGTGGCGGCTCTACCGCTTTCTCTCGTAGCGCATCGCGTTGTTCAACTCCGAAGCGATGTTGCTCATCGACAACAATGAGTCCGAGATCAGGGAATTCAACATGATCACCAAGGAGCGCATGCGTGCCAACAATCAAACCCACATTGCCGGATGCAATTGCCCCAAGTGTTTCTCGCTTCTCCTGAGCTGACATTGAACCAGTGAGAATTGCGACCTGAGTTCCTAGTGCGCTGCCGCCGAGCATTCCACCTTCTGCTAAGTCGCCCAAGAGATTATGGAAATTACGATAGTGCTGTTGCGCGAGAACCTCTGTTGGCGCAAGAAGGGCTGCTTGACCTCCGGAATCAACAACGGCCAACATTGCACGAAGCGCAATGATTGTCTTTCCCGAACCAACATCGCCTTGAAGTAATCGATACATCGGATGGGTACTTGATAAATCCTCTGAGATCTCGCGCCAGACTTCTTTCTGGCCTGCTGTGAGTTCAAAGGGCATTCGAGCGTCGAATGCTGACAACAATCCGCCCTCACGCGGAGCGCGTTTCTTAGTTGTTGCAGCGCGAACTTCGTGCCTTCTCAACACCAGGAAGAGTTGCATCAAGAGCGCTTCGTCAAAGGTCAATCTCTCACGCGCACGCTCTGCGCTCTCCGCGCTGGTTGGTTCATGTACTTCGCGAAGTGCACGCATAAAATCGGGATAGTTGAGTTCTGCTAATAATTCAGCTGGGACATAATCTGCAACTTCTTCCAACGCGCCTAGTGCAAGGCGCACGCATTGGGCAATTTTCCAGGAAGGAAGTTTTGAAGTCGCTGGATATACCGGAAGAAATTTCCCTGCGAAATCTCCGATAGCTGCATCAACATCATCGCCTTCGGGAATGAGTAGATATTCTGGATGAGAGAGTTGTCGTTTACCTTTGAAGATGCCAACTTTTCCAGCGAAGAGTCCTTGTCTGCCTTCGCGTAGGTCTTTCTCTCGCCACGCTTGATTGAAGAAGGTGAGAATCAATTTTGCCCGTCCATCGGTCACGACGGTTTCAACGATGGCGCCTTTGCGTCCTGGAATTCTTCGAACTTTGGTGCTTTCAACTTTGGCAAAGATTGTGACCTCTTCGCCTTCATTCAGCGCCTCTATGTCGGTCAATTCGCCACGAACTACATATCGACGCGGATAGTGGCGTAACAAATCACCAACGGTATGGAGATCGAAGTGCTCACTGAGAACTTTGGCGGTCTTATCCCCGACTATTGAAAGAAGTCGAGACTCCAAAGTGGCCATGCTTCATTCTCTCGGATACCCCTGCCAATTGCGCCTGAATCCCCGCGTAAACTCGCTCCGAATTGGCGCTCAAGACGGCTTTGAGGCTAATCTTGCGCCCGCAAGTCAGTGCCGTTCGATTGATGGCATTGGATCGTAGGCGTCAAGAAATCTCAAGGAGTACGAACGTGGCAGCAGTATGCGATATCTGTAACAAGGGACCAAGCTTCGGCAACAACGTCTCTCACTCAAATCGTCGTACCCGTCGCCGCTGGAACCCAAACATTCAACGCGTTCGCACTCTGGTTAACGGATACACAAAGCGCCAGAACGTCTGCACATCCTGCCTCAAGGCTGGAAAAGTCGCTCGTTAATTCCAGTCTGTAAGCGCTCACCAAACATGCTGGTAGCCCGCTCCATTCACTAAATCTGTACGCTCAATCTTCTTTCCATCGAGAATGAGCCCGCTTCCCGTCTCGATCCTTCCAATAGCTACAAAGCCAGCACATTTTTCAGGAGTCGCGCTGGTTGCAAGTAACACATGATCTTCACCGCCACCAAGAATCATCTCTTTGACTGACAAGCCGTTCACTTCTGCCAAATTCTTTAAATCTGCATAGTCCTCGCACTGAGCAAAAGCAGCGGTATCGATAGCAATCGCAACATCGCTCGCCTCAGCGAGATGTCCCGCATCTATAAGCAAACCATCGCTGATATCAGTCGCTGAAGTGAGATGTTGATAAGCGGCGCGATACTTCTCGTAATCGATTTCGGGCGCTTGATGTTCTGCGATTGCGCGCTTTTCGGCGGTTGAAAGTTCTTTCTTGTTCTTGGCAAGTAACTGCAATCCCGCAGCAGACCAGCCTGGCAGGTGCGAGATCATCAACCAATCACCGTGCTGTGCTCCTGATCTCTTGATTGCTCTCTGCGTGCTACCAATGGCGGTAATAGATATAACCAGCTCGCTACCTTTTGATAGATCTCCGCCGATGACAGCAGCTCCTGTTTTTCGCGCTTCATCAAAGATACCCGTGGCGAGAAGTTCAAGTTGTGGCAAGAAAGTTTCGGGAAAAGCGACCGATACCAAGAGGTACTGGGGCCATCCGCCCATCGCGCATATATCAGCCAAGTTTGCAGCAGTTATTTTTCGACCAACCTGATCTGCTCTGCTCCAATCTAATCGGAAGTGAACATTTTCAACTGCCATATCTGTGGCAACAACGGTCATGTGATTTTCAGCCGAGAAGACAGCGCCGTCATCTCCGTTACCAACTATCAATGAAGTATCTGTTGGCTGTCGGTCGAAAATGGCGCGCACTCGAGCGAGGACTTCACGCTCGTCCATCTCGCCACTTCCTCACCTGGTCTCGCTCCGCATTTTTCCTAATCTGGTGACACTAGCCTAAATCGGAAGCGGCAATTACGCTAAGGCGCTACCGCAATATCCCATAACGCTCAATGACGAGGTTGTGAAAGGGCTCGATTCGAGCTCTCTAGATGAAATGGAAGAGCAATGTCGATACAGGCATACATCTTGATTCAAACCGAAGTGGGCAAAGCTGGAAGCGTCACAAAAGCAGTGACTGCAATCGCTGGCGTAACTATCGCAGAAGGAGTAACGGGACCTTACGACGTAATCATGCGCGCCGAAGCTGCGAGCATGGAAGATCTCGGTCGGACTGTATTGTCGAAAGTCCAAGCGGTACCTGGCATTACTCGCACTCTGACCTGTCCAGTTACAACTCTGTAGAAAGTTTTAACGCACGACGGAACGTGCTCGCTCAAGTGCACTGGTGCAGAGTTGAGTAATAATTTCGCTATAACTCTTACCTGATGCTCTCCAGAGCATTGGAAAAACAGAGGTTGAAGTAAATCCAGGCATGGTATTGATTTCATTGATGACAATCTGATTATCAGCAGTCAAGAAGAAGTCCACACGCGCCAAGCCTTCACATCCAATCGATTCAAATGCTGCGACAGCAGCTGAACTGATCTTCTCCGTTAACTCGGGTGCGATTTCTGCAGGAACATCAAATGTTGTCGAGCCATCAAGGTACTTGGCTTCGAAGTCATAGAACTCGTGCGGTTCATGCACACGAATCTCCCCTAATACCGAAGCATGAGCTTTGCCGCCGATTTCCAATACGGCACATTCAATTTCCCGGCCAACGATGGCAACTTCAACCATCGCTCGTGGATCATGGGCGTGCGCGTCATCAATCGCGGCAACTATTGCTCGAGCATCTTTGACCTTTGTAGTTCCTCTACTCGAACCACTACGTGCCGGTTTTACAAAGAGTGGAAAACCTAAAGCGAGAATCTTGGCAATCTCTGCATCGCGATGGGCATCCCAATCTCGCTTATGTACTGTGACGCCGTCAGCAACGTGCAACCCAACATCTGCATAGATGGGTTTGGCAAAGGTTTTATCCATCGCAACCGCCGAGGCTAAAACGCCTGAACCCACGTACGGGATATCGGCCATCTCAAAGAGTCCCTGGATAGTTCCATCTTCTCCGTATGGTCCATGAAGTAGCGGGAATGCGAGATCGATTTTTAACAGTGCTCCAGAACTATCTTTGAAGCCATGGAGATCAACAGAAATTCGCGGCGCATTTTCTGGAATAAAGGGAAGTGAGTCAGCACCGATTGCAAAATCCTCTGCACTAGAGAGCTCTACCCAGAAACCTTCGCGAGTTATGCCGATAAGAATTGGATCGAAAAGCGTTCTATCGATGGCATCCAAAACTCCACGAGCAGAAACACAAGAGATTTGGTGTTCACTGCTGCGTCCGCCGCAGATAATCGCAACGCGTTTCTTTGTCATACGTGATCGATCTCCGCTCCGGTGTGAATCTTCATCAACGCAGTGATGGCTTGCTCCGGGGTAATGTTATTACTGACCACTTCATGAACGGCTTCCATAATGGGAGCTTCGACGCCAACGAGGTGGGCGAGATCCACGACTGCGCGAGCAGTAGCGACGCCTTCCACTGTTGATGAGATTTCGAGTTGAGCACTCTTCATCGATCCAGTGCGGCCAAGGACTTCGCCAAAAGATCGATTTCGCGATAACGGTGAACCACATGTCGCGAGAAGATCACCGACTCCGGCAAGCCCAACAAATGTCAAAGGCATTGCGCCGCGGGCCATTCCCAATTTCGTAAGTTCATTGAGTCCACGAGTAATCACCAGCGATTGCGTGTTCTCACCGAACCCCATACCAATAGACATGCCGACTGCTAAGGCAATGACATTCTTTGCTGCTCCTGCGAGTTCACAGCCAATCACATCATTAGATGTATAGACACGGAAATATGGAGCGCTAAAAACATGTGCAGTGAGATCTGCAAGCTCTTGCGAAGTGGATGCCGCCACAGCGCCAGCAGGTTGGCGCAAAACGACTTCCTTGGCCAAATTAGGGCCGGTCAGAATCGCAATTTTCTTTTCTGAGATTCCTAGAACTTCCTGAATCACTTCAGACATCCGAAGTTGCGTCGCAACTTCAACGCCTTTCAGGGTTGAAACTATGGGGATTTCCAGTGAAAAGTGGTTTTTCCACTGGGTTAGATTCTCGCGCAGAGTTTGGGCAGGCACAGCAAGCACAATCATCTCTGCGTGATCAAAAGCTTCCTCAAGACTGGATGTAGCTCGAAGTGAATGGGGTAATTCGATTCCCGGCAGTGACTTTGAATTGCGGTGGCTCTGATTGATCTCATCAATCACGCTCTGGTTGCGGCCCCAAATAAGGACATCATTTGCGGCATCACAGAGAATCTGCGCGAGAGCACTTCCCCATTGACCCGAACCCAATAAAGAAATCTTCATCAACGATCCTTGCGTCGCGCTTTCTTGTAGTTTCCGATACGAGGCAGATCAGATTTCTTCGGATCAAATCGAACGGCAGGCGCCTTCTCGCCTCGCAATACTTCAAGAAGTTTTGTGATCTCATCCATGATGAAATCTGCAACTTCCTCTATAGCCTGCGGATCGCTTTCTCTGCCCTTCCAGCGATTGAGATTAAGCGGTGTTCCCATCAGTACTGAGACTTTGGTTCGAGGAAAGAGTCGCAACTTCTTGCTATATGGCGGTAACACTTTCTCAGGTCCCCATGATGCGCAAGGAATAATCGGAGCGCCGGTGATTAAGGCAAGACGTGCAACTCCGGTCTTCGCGCGCATCGGCCATAACTCTTCATCACGAGTAAGTGTTCCTTCTGGGTAAACGCCCAATAGATGTCCCGCCTTGAGAACTGCAATGGCATGCTCGAGTCCTTTAACCGCATCTTTCGACTCGCGGGAAACAGGGATCTGTCCAGCGCCACTAATGACTCGACCGATGATCGGTACTCGAAAAACTGATTCCTTGCCAAGATAACGTGGCGCACGTCCATTGTTGTAAAGAAAGTGGGTAAAGGTCAGAGGATCAACATAGGAGAGATGGTTACAGACCACGATTGCTGCGCCAGATTTCGGAAGATTCTCGACTCCGCGCCAATCCTTCTTGATCAAGGAATTGAGGATCGGGCGAACGACAGTGGCTCCGAAGCGGAACCAAGGGTTTGTACCGAGCGGATATCCGGTCGGCGGTTCGTACGAGACTCGAGTTTGGGGCGCGCTCATAGATGAAGCCTAGGACAGAAAAATAAAGGCCACGCGTGTGAGCGTGGCCTTTATTGAGGAGTTATTTATTTCTTCTTACCCTTTTTAGCCTTAGCCTTCTTTACAACTTTCTTTGCCGACTTCTTAGCGCCCTTGCTAGCAACTTTCTTAGCTGCCTTCTTGGCTACTGGCTTGACGACTGGGGCTGGCTTTGGAGCAGGTCCCAATTTGCGAGCGCCGGAAACAACTTCCTTGAGCGCCTTAGCTGGGAGGAAGCGAACCTTCTTGCTCGCCTTGATCTGGATAGTTTCGCCGGTGAAAGGGTTACGTCCCTTACGAGCCTTGCGATCTACTTTCTTAAACTTTCCGAAGTCGTTGATGGTGACATCTTCGCCCTTCTGGATGTTGCGCACGATTGAATCGAAGACGATTTCAACAGCGTGTGCTGCCTCTTTCTTGCTTCCGTTGAAGTGTGGTGCCAACGAAGCAATGAACTGGGTCTTGTTCATTTAATCCCCTTATTTACGCGTAAAGTTAAGCGTTCGCTTAACCTGCGAACCAATTTACGCAGAAAAAACAGTGATTTCTCGCATCACACTCGGTGTGTCGCGATTATTTACTTTGTGACCAGATCTGTTTTTAGCGATTTTTACACATAAAAAACTCTCAATTAGAGGTTGAGAGTCGGAGAAATTGCTTCTCTATGACAAGACAGGGAGCGTTTTTGGCTTGAAATTCGCTCTTTTTTCTTCGAATTTCTCAACATCGCCAAGATTTCTCATCGTTAAACCAATGTCATCAAGCCCCTCCATGAGGCGCCAACGCGTGTAATCATCTAATTCAAAGCCAATTTTCTTATCTAGATAGGAAACGCTCTTACTTTCTAGATCTACGGCGATCGTCATCGTCGGATCAGCTTCAATCGCAGACCAGAGGGATTCGACCTCATTTTGAGGCAGAATCACAGTGAGTAGACCGCCCTTAAGTGAGTTGCCGCGGAAAATGTCAGCAAAACGGCTGGAGATCACCACTTTGAAGCCATAGTTCTGCAGAGCCCAGACCGCATGTTCACGTGAAGAGCCGGTTCCAAAGTCGACACCTGCAACCAGGATTGTTGCGCTCTTGTACTCAGCTTTATTGAGCACGAAATCCGGATCGTTACGCCATGCCGCAAAGAGCCCGTCCTCGAAACCTGAGCGTGTAACACGCTTGAGATATACGGCAGGAATGATCTGGTCAGTATCGACGTTGCTACGTCGCAATGGAATTCCTGTACCTGAGTGCGAGACGAATTTCTCCATAATTCTTTCCTCCTACAAATCCTCTGATTTACAAATCTGCTGGCGATGAGAGAGTTCCACGAATTGCAGTCGCTGCAGCAACAAGTGGGCTAACAAGATGGGTGCGTCCGCCTTTACCTTGGCGACCTTCGAAATTTCTATTGCTGGTGGAAGCTGAACGCTCTCCTGGCTTGAGTTGATCTGGGTTCATGCCAAGGCACATAGAGCATCCTGCGCTACGCCATTCTGCGCCAGCATCAAGAAAGACTTTATCCAGCCCTTCAGACTCTGCTTGTAATCTCACGCGAGCCGATCCTGGAACAACCATCATTCTGGTATCTGACGCTACTTTCTTTCCTTTAATAATTGCTGCTGCTGCACGAAGATCCTCAATTCGGCCATTAGTGCACGAGCCAAGAAAGACAGTATCAATCTTGATCTGCTTCATTGGCGTTCCAGCTTGAAGATCCATGTACACCAGAGCTCGCTCTGCAGCCGTGCGTTCTTCAGGATCTTTAAAATTCTCCGGGTTTGGAACCTCGCTATTCAGAGGAATTCCTTGACCTGGATTAGTTCCCCACGTTACAAATGGTGAGAGATCGTCAGCGTTGAGATGAATCTCTTTATCGAAGACAGCGTCATCATCGGTTTTGAGAGTCTTCCAATATTCAACAGCAGCATCCCAATCTGCTCCTTGCGGTGCATGCGGACGGCCCTTGATATATGCAAAGGTAGTCTCATCAGGAGCGATGAGCCCTGCTCGCGCTCCAGCTTCGATCGACATGTTGCAGATTGTCATACGTGCTTCCATTGAGAGCGCTCGAATTGCACTTCCTCGATATTCCAAAACGTAACCTTGCCCGCCACCAGTGCTGATTTTTGCAATGATGGCAAGGATGATGTCTTTGCTCGTGACCCCTGGCTTTAAAGTACCGTCAACATTAATGGCCATAGTCTTGGGCTTAGCAAGCGGAAGAGTTTGGGTCGCAAGGACATGTTCAACCTCACTGGTACCAATTCCAAAAGCCAGAGCGCCAAATGCTCCATGGGTCGATGTATGTGAGTCTCCACAAACGATGGTCATCCCTGGTTGAGTGAGTCCAAGCTGTGGTCCAACCACATGCACGATTCCTTGTTCTACATCTCCTAATGAGTGGATTCGAACTCCGAACTCCTGACAATTTTTGCGCAATGTATCTACTTGTAGTCGGGAGACGGGATCTGCAATTGGTTTATCAATATCGATAGTCGGAACATTGTGATCTTCCGTAGCAAGAGTGAGATCTGGACGGCGAACTTTTCTTCCACTTAAACGGAGGCCGTCAAAGGCTTGTGGGCTAGTAACTTCATGAATCAAATGCAGATCTATGTAGAGTAAATCGGGTTCCCCAGCGGTGCTGCGAACTATGTGATCGTCCCAAACTTTCTGCGCGAGCGTCTTTCCCATGATGCGAGTTTCTACCCCTTGTAACTTGCTTCTCATATGATGAGATGGCAGTATTAGATTATGGACAAGAAGAATAGCGGAGTCGGCGTATTAGATAAAGCCGTACGTATTCTAGGTGTACTGGAATCTGGTCCCCACTCACTCTCAGAGTTGGTAGCTGCTACGAAAATCGCGCGTCCCACCGCACACCGCTTGGCTGTCGCCTTGGAATTTCACCGCATGGTCGCGCGAGATCTCAATGGTCGATTTATTCTCGGACCACGCTCTGGTGAATTAGCAGCATCGGCTGGAGAAGATCGTCTTCTTGCCGCCGCTGCTCCTGCCCTAACGGCGCTTCGCGATGCCACAGGTGAGAGCGCTCAGCTATACCGACGCCAAGGAGAGATGCGTATCTGTGTTGCCGCTGCAGAACGACTTTCTGGGCTGCGAGATTCCGTACCAGTTGGAGCAGCTCTGACAATGAATGCGGGTTCTGCCGCACAGATACTTCTTGCTTGGGAAGATGCAGATAAATTGCATCGTGCTCTGACAGCCGCCCGCTTTAATGCCGCAGCTCTATCAGCGGTTCGACGTCGAGGTTGGGCACAGAGCGTCGGCGAACGTGAGCCAGGAGTTGCATCTGTCTCGGCGCCCGTGCGCGGACCAAATAACCGAGTCATTGCTGCTGTCAGTATTAGCGGGCCGATCGAGAGATTAGGTCGTCAGCCAGGAAGATTGCACGCAGCTGCTGTGGTTGCTACGGCTACGAAGTTAAGTGAGTACATCTCTAAAAAAGTTTAACTGCGAGTCTGGCAGCCCCGAAGGGATTCGAACCCTCGTAGCTGGCTTGAGAAGCCAGAGTCCTAGGCCACTAGACGACGGGGCCAGATCTCGCATTCATTATTAAATTTTCTATCGCTTTTTTTGCTGGGGTACCAGGACTCGAACCTAGACAAGCTGAACCAGAATCAGCTGGGCTGCCAATTACCCCATACCCCATAAATCGTTAAGCGGAGGAAAGAATACCTTGAATTGAGCGCCTTAATGAACCGCAGCCTGAAGGCGGGCGATGGATCTCTCCTTACCGAGTAACTCCATTGATTCAAAGAGCGGTGGTGAAATATGGCTTCCCGTTACTGCAATACGGACTGGGCCAAATGCAACGCGCGGCTTGAGCCCCATAGTTTCGAGCAATGCGCTT
>JBEATV010000067.1:0-5094 GCA_041161815.1 Actinomycetota bacterium
TTGGAGTGCAAAGCGAACATGTCTCTGTTGCTTGGCAGCCGTGAAATCTGCATAGACCGCAAATGAGATCGTCCCATCAATGAGAATTGGGCTCTTTGCAACAGTGTTATGTGACGAAGTGAGGCTAACGGGAAAGTGCGCACTTGCTGGAGCGTTTACGCCGAATAGAAGCGCAAACGCAATGAAGAATCTGAGGCTAGTTCGTAGCACTCTCGCCTAGTACTGAAACGCGGTTATTTGCTACCGATAAGAATCCGCCGCTCACCGTGAATTCTTCAGAAGATCCATCAACGCCCTTGATTGTGACGGTGCCATCGACCAGCACGCCAAGAAGCGGAGCGTGATCAGGGAGGATTCCCAGATCACCTTCCAAGGTTCGAGCAGAAACCATGGTGGCCTTGCCCGACCAGACTCGCTTCTCTGGCGTTACGAATTCGACGGTGAGGATTTTTTCTGACATCTATTAGCTCTTTGCCAATTCAGCAGCCTTACGTTCGACGTCATCGAGACCGCCGCACATGAAGAATGCTTGCTCTGGAATGTGGTCATAATCGCCGTTTGCGAGCGCATCAAATGCAGAGATGGTTTCGCTCAGCGGCACGAAGGAGCCTTCGATTCCAGTGAAGACCTTCGCAACGAAGGTGTTCTGTGAGAGGAAGCGCTGGATACGGCGTGCACGACCAACCAGGATGCGGTCTTCTTCAGAGAGCTCATCGATACCAAGGATTGCGATGATGTCCTGGAGATCCTTGTAACGCTGCAAGATCTGCTTGACGCGGTTTGCGACGCGGAAGTGATTCTCACCGATGTAACGAGGATCAAGAATGCGGGATGTTGAATCAAGTGGATCCACAGCTGGATAGATACCCAACTCTGAGATCGGACGTGAAAGAACTGTTGTTGCATCCAAGTGGGTGAATGTTGTGTGTGGAGCAGGGTCGGTGATGTCATCGGCAGGAACATAAATCGCCTGCATCGAAGTAATCGAGTGACCACGAGTCGAGGTGATGCGCTCTTGGAGAACGCCCATTTCATCAGCGAGAGTTGGTTGGTATCCCACCGCAGAAGGCATACGACCAAGCAGCGTTGAAACCTCAGAACCAGCTTGTGTGAAACGGAAGATATTGTCGATGAAGAGGAGAACGTCCTGCTTCTGGACATCGCGGAAGTACTCAGCCATGGTCAGAGCTGAAAGTGCAACACGTAGACGCGTTCCAGGTGGCTCATCCATCTGACCGAAGACCAAGGCGGTCTTGTTGATGACGCCAGTCTCGGTCATTTCGAGGAACAAGTCGTTACCTTCACGAGTACGTTCTCCAACGCCTGCGAATACTGAAACGCCACCGAAGTTTTCGGCTACGCGATAGATCATCTCTTGAATAAGAACTGTCTTACCAACACCAGCACCACCGAAGAGACCGATCTTTCCACCCTTAACGTATGGAGTAAGAAGGTCGATAACTTTGATACCGGTCTCGAACATCTCAGTCTTGGACTCAAGCTGATCGAAATCAGGAGCAGAGCGGTGAATTGGCCAACGCTCTTTCACATCGAGAGAGGATGTCGGGACATCGAGTGATTCACCAAGTGCGTTAAACACGTGGCCTTTGGTGACATCTCCGACTGGAACAGAGATTGCTGCACCTGTGTCACGGACCTCAACCCCACGAACCATTCCGTCTGTAGGTTGCATCGAAATCGCACGCACGAGGTTGTCGCCAATGTGTTGAGCGACTTCAAGGGTCAACGTACGTTGTTCACCTCCGAGGCTCACATCGACTTTCAATGCGTTGTAGATCGCAGGCATCGAATCCGCTGGGAATTCAATATCAACGACCGGTCCAATTACGCGCGCTACGCGTCCGGCTGCTGTCTTAGTTGTCATCATTCGCTCCCTGCGCTTGCTGAGGCGAGCGCGTCTGCGCCGCCAACGATTTCACTGATTTCTTGCGTAATTTCGGCCTGACGGGCCGCGTTTGCAAGTCTGGTCAACGACTTGATTAGTTCGTCAGCATTATCGGTAGCTGACTTCATCGCTCGTCGCCGCGCTGCATGCTCGGACGCTGCCGATTGCAGTAACGCATTGAAGACACGAGATTCGATATAGCGTGGAAGAAGTGCGTTGAGAACTTCTCCAGCATTTGGTTCGAATTCATACATAGGCAACAACCCCGCCGGGGCTGGACCATCTGCTTCGACGACTTCGAGTGGAAGCATCCGCTTATTCATCGCAATCTGAGTGATCATCGACTTGAACTCGGTGTAGACGATGTGTAGTTCATCGACGCCATTGATATCTACTTGGGCATCTGCAATGAAGGCTGCGATCAATTCATCAGAAATCTTCTTTGCATGAACATACGTTGGGTTATCAGAGAAGCCAGTCCATGAATTTTTAACCGGACGATTGCGGAATTTAAAGTAGTTCACGGCTTTGCGACCAACCAGATAAGTGTTGACTTCAAGACCGCGCTGTTTCAAGGTAATAACCAAACCATCAGCTTCCTTGATTGCACTGGACGAGTAGGCGCCTGCCATACCGCGATCTGCAGTGATGATTAGTACCGCAGCGCGCTTTGGATTTGCAGATTCTGTCGTCAGTGGGTGGTTGGTATTTGAGAAGGTTGCAACTGCGCTCACCGCACGCGTTAATTCATTTGCGTACGGGGTCGATGCAGAGACTCGTTGTTGCGCTTTGACGATACGCGATGCGGAGATGAGCTCCATGGCACGCGTGATCTTCTTAGTCGCCTTAACCGAGCGAATGCGTCGACGATAGATGCGGAGTTGAGCGCCCATGGATTACTTCTTGTACTTCGTAATCTGCTCGGTGCCGTCGCTGCCTTCAGCTTGTGCAGGTGCTTCATTGACCGCCTTGGCGACCGATGAAGAGAACTGATTCTTGAAGGAGCTAATGGCTGCGGTCATCTTTGCAACAGTGTCATCGCTGAGCTCTTTAGTCTCGGAGATAACATCGAAAATTCCCTTGTGTTCGCGGGAGACGTAATCCAAGAATTCAGTCTCGAAGCGGCGGATATCTTGAACTGCAACCGAATCAAGTTGGCCAGTAGTTCCTGCCCAGATTGAAACGATCATGCGCTCTAGGGAATATGGTGTGTATTGCTGCTGCTTGAGAAGTTCTACAAGTCGCGCACCGCGTTCGAGTTGAGCCTTTGATGCAGCATCAAGGTCAGATCCGAAAGCTGCGAAAGCTTCAAGCTCGCGGAACTGTGCGAGATCAAGACGTAGACGCCCGGCAATCTTCTTCATCGCCTTGGTCTGTGCAGATCCACCAACGCGCGATACTGAGATACCGACGTTGATAGCTGGACGCACGCCCGAGTTGAAGAGATCAGTCTCAAGGAAGCACTGTCCATCAGTAATGGAAATAACGTTTGTGGGAATGAAGGCAGAGACGTCGTTACCTTTTGTCTCGATGATAGGAAGACCGGTCATCGAACCGCCACCTAATTCATCTGAGAGCTTTGCATGTAAGTAGAAGACATCACCTGGGTACGCCTCGCGACCTGGTGGACGACGAAGCAATAGTGAGACGGATCGATATGCCTCTGCTTGCTTTGAGAGATCATCAAAAACAATGAGTACATGTCCGCCGCCGTACATCCAGTGCTGACCAATTGCAGAACCGGTGTAAGGAGCGAGGTACTTGAAGCCTGCAGGATCCGATGCAGGAGCTGCGACGATGGTGGTGTATTCCATTGCGCCGGCTTCTTCTAGAGCTGCACGAACAGATGCGATGGTCGAACCTTTCTGACCAATCGCGACATAAATACATTTAACTTGCTTCTTCTTATCGCCACTCTTCCAGTTTTCGCGCTGGTTAATGATGGTGTCGATTGCAACCGCAGTTTTACCAGTCTGGCGATCACCGATGATGAGCTGACGCTGTCCGCGGCCGATTGCGGTCATGGCGTCGATAGCTTTGATACCGGTTGCAAGGGGTTCTTTTACTGGTTGGCGTTGAACAACTGAAGGCGCCTGAAGTTCGAGGGCGCGAGTTGCTTCAGCTTTAATCTCGCCTTTGCCATCGATGGGACGGCCAAGTGCGTCAACGACGCGACCGAGGAAGCCATCGCCGACTGGAACGGAGAGAATCTCTCCAGTACGACGTACGGTTGTTCCTTCTTCAATTCCTTGGAAATCGCCGAGAATAACGACACCGATCTCTCGCACATCGAGGTTGAGTGCTAGACCTAGTGTTCCATTCTCGAACTTGAGCAACTCATTTGTCATTGTTGAAGGAAGACCTTCAACACGTGCAATGCCATCGCCCGCTTCAACAACGGTACCGATTTCATCGCGAGCCGCGACTCCTGGATCGTATGACTTAACGAAGCTCGCTAAGGCATCACGAATCTCTTCGGGTCGGATCGTGAGTTCCGCCATGATTACTCTCCCTATACTGCGAGCGCTCTGCCCGCGTCGGCCAAACGACTGACGATTGTGGCGTCAATCAATTCATCTGCGAATCGGATGGAAATTCCACCCAACACTGAACCATCGATCTCCACATTCAAACGAACTGGTTGACCGATTTTTTGCGATAAAGACTGAATCAATTTTTCTTTTTGAGCCTCTGTGAGCACAACTGCTGAGCGAACGTGCGCAATCGCACGCGCTTTACGGGCAGCAGTCGCATCTGCATAGAAGGCGATAGTGCTTTCAATATTTCTTCCACGTAAGCCGTTGACAAGATGTGCAATAAGTCGCGAAGTGGACGCAGAAACTTTTGAACCAAGTATTCCTGCCACAAGCGAACGTTTTCCTTCTCCAGAGTACTTCCCAGAGTTGAGAACTTGACGAAGATCGCTATCGCTAGCGACGAGCTGTGAGAAAGAGAAGATTTCATCCTCTAGACGATCAATCTCTTGTGCAACGGCCGCTGCAGAGGCTTCTGACTCGACGGCAAGCTGTTCGAGTACGTCGCCAAAATTCGATGGGCTCGACCAACGAAGTGCAGCGAGCCCTGAAACTAACTGTAGGGCCGTAGCAGAAATTGTCTTGCTGAAGAGATCAGAGACAAGCTTGGACTTTGACGCTGCATCGCGAGATGCATCAGTGATAGCCCGACGA
>JBEATV010000003.1:0-58194 GCA_041161815.1 Actinomycetota bacterium
GAGCCGGTATCGGTTGATGAGGCTTTTCTAGATGTAACAGGTGCAAAGAAGTTGTTAGGCACCGGTCGCGAAATTGCAGCAGCGATCCGTGCCAAGGTTGAAGCACAAGAGGGCATTACATGTTCTGTTGGAATCGCACCATCAAAGTTCATTGCAAAGTTAGCATCGACCCATTGCAAACCTAATGGCATGCTGGAAATTACTAGCGATCGAATTCTTGAGTTTCTACACCCGCTACCAATTTCTGCGATGTGGGGAGTAGGCCCAAAGACTGCCGAAGTTCTAGAACGTCTAGGGCTTCGCACTATCGAAGATATTGCAAAATTGCCCCGCACAACTTTGATCCGCGCAGTAGGTGAAGCAGCCGGAGCCACCTTGCACGAACTTGCATGGGGCCGCGATTACCGAGATGTTGCACCGCAAGATGCTGAAAAAAGCATTAGCGCCGCCGAAACCTTCTCTTATGACCTTGAAGATAAAGAAGAGATCTTCCGTGAGTTACTCCGCCTCACTGAGCGCGCATCTCATCGTTTAAGAAAACGAGAGTTACTCAGCAAAACGATTGCTCTCAAAGTGCGTTTCTCTGATTTCTCAAATCTGACTCGATCACGAACGCTTCCACTTCCCATCAATGGCACGCACGACATTTATGAGGTCGCAAAAGATTTGTATACGGCGCTCAAGATCGAAGGTTCACGAATTCGACTACTGGGGGTTTCGCTCGAGAATCTCTCTGACGAGTCCGGCGCTGTCCACCAACTTGAACTAGGGGAGCGGGAAGTCGGATGGCGCGAGGCGCAAGGAGCCATAGATCGAGCAATCGAGAGGTTCGGAAGAGGTTCGGTGAAGCCAGCTCGACTTATCGAGGATGAAAGCGATGATGAAAGTGAGGAGATCTGAACCCCTCAGGCAATTCCTAGCCAAAAGCGCGAAAAATAGAGAACTTCGACTTTCCACATGACCCGCGCTCTACTATTGTGGGGGCTATGCCACTTTCTGAGCATGAAAAGCGCCTCTTGGCCGAGATGGAAGAAGCTCTCGCCGCCGATGACCCCCGCTTGATCTCAACCTTCAGTGGCAAGACCCCAAGTCGCTCCCGAGTTGTCGCAGGCTTCGGCCTCATCGTCCTCGGAGTCTTCGTACTCTTCGGGGGCTTGATATCTCAGACCCCGCCCCTCGGCATTGCCGGATTCGTACTCTCCCTGGTGGGGGCCGTGCTTGCTATCTCCAACCTGGGGGGACTCATGAACAGCATGATGTCCAAGGCTTCGTCACCTTCGAAAGGACCTAAAGGTGGCAAGAAGTGGAGTTCCAAGTTCGAGGAACGTTGGGATCGTCGTAATTTTGACCAGTAACTGAGCTTCTTGCTCTGAGCGCCCGCCCACGAGGCGGGTTTTTTTATGCCCAAAACAATCCCACGGCAGTGGAGAGGAGCTGCGGAGCTCTGCCTAAAAAATGGGGAAAGGTGGTTGAAAATGGAGTAAAAGGGAGTAAAGTGGGGAATTAAGCGGGACGGGGGTCCTGCCAAAGAAAGTCCAGAGATAGAAGTAACGGGGGAGGTTGCAATGTTTCTCGGCACCCATGAACCTCGCCTTGATGACAAAGGTCGTCTCATTCTCCCCGCGAAATTCCGTGATGAATTGGCATCAGGTCTTGTCATCACAAAAGGCCAAGAGAGATGTTTATTCGTTTTTCCAACAACTGAATTCGCTCGCATTACAGATCAGTTAAAACAAGCGCCACTCACTGCAAAAGCAGCACGCGATTACATGCGCGTGATGTTTGCAGGTGCGCACGATGAAATTCCAGATAAGCAAGGTCGCGTAACAATTCCAAGTGGACTTCGTGAATATGCAGATCTCGAAAAAGAGTGCGTTGTTATTGGAGCAAATACACGCGTTGAAATCTGGGATGCAAAAGCGTGGAAGAGCTATCTCAAAGATCGTGAAAAGGGATTTGCCGATGTTTCAGAGGAGGTGTTCCCAGGCCTGTTCTAAGGGCCTTTCCACATAGGTGTTGTCACTCTCTTTTGTGGCCACCGCCGACCTTCAATTAAACGGCGCCCCTTCCCCGGTGCCGTTTAACCCCCCAGATCCGTCGGCCGGCGGTGACCAGAGAAGAGAGCAGTACTAGCAAAACGGTTTGAGCAAGAGCAGTAGAGAAGAAGAAAGAAATTCGAGAAATGAGAAAGAGGGGAAGATGCAAGTAGAACACTCATCAGTGATGCTTGATCGTTGCATCACCCTTTTGACGCCCTCTATCGAAAAGACTTCTTCACCTGTAGTTGTCGATGCGACTCTTGGACTTGGCGGACATAGCTTTGCACTACTCAAAAAATTTCCGCAACTAAAGATAGTCGGTCTCGATCGCGACCTTAAAGCGATTGAAAAAGCGACAGCCAGACTTCATGAGTTTTCTGATCGTGTGACGATTGTTCATGCAGTTTATGACGAGATGCCAAAAGTACTGGATTCACTTGGCATTAAGAATGTAGATGGAATTCTTTTTGATCTCGGAGTCTCATCGATGCAGTTGGATCAATCTGAGCGTGGCTTCTCCTACTCTCAGAACGCTCCTCTCGATATGAGAATGGACCAGTCGCAAGGAATCACAGCCCAAGAGTTACTCGATACCTATTCACGAGGCGATCTCATTCGAGTGATCCGTGAATACGGTGAAGAAAAATTCGCAGCACGCATCGTTGACAACATTATCGAAGCCCGCCAGGCAGGAACTCTCAAGTCGACCACAGATCTCGCTGATCTGGTTAAACGAAGTATTCCAGCACCGGCTCGCCGAGTGGGCGGGAATCCAGCGAAGCGAACTTTCCAAGCTCTTCGCATCGAAGTGAATCAGGAACTTGCAGTTTTAGAACGCGCAATACCGCGCGCAATGGATCGACTTAATATTGGCGGTCGTCTCGTAGTGATGTCATTCCAATCATTGGAAGACAAGATTGTTAAGAAGTTTTTTGCCGCAGCATCAGAGTCACAGACTCCTATCGGCTTACCAGTGGAAATTGCGTCTCTGGCTGCAAAGTTCACACTGGTCTTCCGCGGTAGTGAGAAAGCTGGAGACGAAGAGGTACAAGAGAATTCACGTGCGCAATCCGTCAGACTGCGTGCGATTGAGCGGGTGGCAATCTAATGGCGCTATCCGCTCTCGTACCTGCCTTCGAACGTTCACGTAAGACCGTTGTTAAGAAATCAACTCAAGCAGTCCTACGACTGGTTCCAGAGTTGCGACCAGTACCCGGTGAGCAAGCTAATGATCGCGTTTTCTACGGAATCATCAGTGCGGTACTTGTTGCCGGACTTCTCGGATTGCTAGGGATCAACATTTTGCTCGGCAATGATGCGGTTCGTATCCGAGAATTGAAACTAGAAGCGATTGCCATAAATGAGCAACGCGAAGCGGCTCTACGTGAAGTTGCCGGCCTTTCAACTTCCGAGGCGTTAGCAGAAAAGGCAATCAAGTTAGGAATGGTCCCGAGCGGATCGCCAAAATTTCTCGATATCTCCATTCCATCGGATGTAGCGCTCAAGGTTAAATCGGCAGATGTGAAATCGGCAGAAACGAAGGCGGCCCAAGAGTGAGCCATAACTCCCTGGTAGAAAAGCGCATTCGCTATGTTGTTGCAATCGCACTAGTTCTGCTGGTCGCATTTGCCGTCCGCTTAGTAGATGTACAAGCTGTTCGTGCTGCAGGATATGCAAATCGAGCTGATATGGAGTTAGCAAAGAAGTCGATCATCATGGCACCTCGTGGAGCCATCACAGATATCAATGGAACCGAATTCGCCCGTAGCGTGACCGCTTATCGAATCCTTGCGGATCAGGCGATCATTGATTATCCGAAGAAACTCGCAGAATTAGCGGCCCCGATTTTGGAGGTTGACCAAGATTGGCTTGAGTCTCAACTCACTGGAACTCGTAGATATGTGGTGATTGAGCAATCTGTAAAGCCTGCTGTCTGGCGAGAACTTGAAGCTGCGGTTGATGCCTACAACGCAGAAGTCAGCCAAGAGAAGAACGGGTATGCAAAGAGACTGGCTGGATTCTTCGCCGAGAGAATTTATGTTCGCGAATATCCAGAGCGAGAACTTGGCGCAGCAGTCATCGGCTTTATCAATCGCGCAGGCTCTGGAGCTGCAGGACTTGAATACAGTATGAATTCGACTCTTTCAGGAGTTGATGGCGAATACACCTACGCCAATGCGGGCGGAACCATCATTCCTGGAACGCAGAAAATCACATCTGAAGCGGTGCGCGGAAACACTATTCGACTAACAATTGATCGCGATGTTCAATGGGTTGCACAAGAAGCGATTCGAACTGCGGTCAAGAACTCAAGAGCGCTCTCGGGAACTGTAATCGTTATGGACCCTGCAACGGGGCAAATTCTTGCTCACGCAACTTATCCATCTTTCGAACCAGGCAACACTAAGGGCATTGACCCATATCGCTGGCAGAATCCATCAGTACAGGAAGTGTATGAACCAGGTTCTACTGGCAAAGTAATTACAGTTGCATCTGCGATAGAAGAAGGAAAGATTTCACCAGAAACTGTGATGACAGTTCCAGATAAGTTGAAGCGCTCAAATAAAGTATTCAAAGATCATGATCCACATCCCGTCTGGAAATTGACTACTGCGGGTGCCCTTGCAGTATCCAGTAACACTGCATCTATCAAGATCGGCGAGATGCTTTCCAATGACAAACTGCATTCATACTTGAAGAAGTTTGGCATCGGAGAGAAGCCTGGTTCAGGACTTCCAGGCGAAGAAGGCGGAAAACTTCTTGATGTGAAGGATTGGTCAGGTACCACAGCTCCGACTGTGGCGTTCGGTCAGGGTTACTCAGTTACGGCGATGCAAGCGACTTCGGTGTTTGCCACAATTGCAAACAATGGCCTTCGAGTAACGCCTACTGTTGTAGCTGGCATAAGCGATGCAGCTGGACGTTATACGCCTGCAAATAAGCAGAAATCAGTTCGCGTCATAAGCGCAGATACCGCGCTGAAGATGCGTTTGATGATGGAGAGCGTTGTCTCGCCATCAGGAACTGCCCCAACTGCAGCTATTCCTGGATATCGGGTGGCGGGAAAGACTGGAACTGCGCAAAGAGTGGATGATTCTTGCGGTTGCTATCGCGGTTACACCGCTTCATTTATTGGCTTCGCGCCAGCAGATAAGCCCGAGTTCGTCATTTCGGTAACAATCCAAGACCCGAAAGGTCTCCACTGGGGTGGATATCTTGGCGGACCAGTATTCAACAAAGTCATGAGCTTTGTGTTGAAGGATCAACACATTCCGCCAACTCTGCCGGCAGCAACAACATATGCTCTCAATGAGAAAGAGTTAAAGAAAAAACAGGCGGAAGCCGAAACGGCCCAGCAGAATCAATCACGCGTAAGAACTAATGGCTGAGATTCAGAGATTCGAGCCGATCACCAAGCGATTGGGTGATCTCGCATCATTTCTTGGAATTGAATTAAGTGCCGATTTTCTCGGCATTGAGATAACGGGTGTTACCAGCAATTCACAATCGATTGAAGCTGGCGATCTTTTCCTTGCGCTGCCAGGAGCAAAGACTCATGGTTGCGCATTTCTTCCATCCGCTGTGGAGCGTGGTGCGAGGGCGGTTCTAACTGACAATGCAGGCGCAGATCTTTCCTCCGATCTGAACCCTGCTATCCCCGTGTTGGTTGTACCGAATCCACGCTCCCAGAGCGGCTTTCTCTCCAGCTGGTTCTATAACTCACCGAGCAATCAGATGTACGTAGCAGGAATTACAGGAACAAATGGAAAGACAACTACAAGCTATCTTCTCAATCAGATCTGGGATTATGCGGATATCTCCTCAGGGTTAATTGGCACAGTGGGCATTAAGGTTGCAGATGAATTCTTTGCTGCCTCCCACACCACGCCAGAGGCAGATGCCGTGCAGAGAATTCTCTCTGTTATGAATGAGCGTCATTTACGCAACGTTGTAATGGAAGTCAGTAGTCATGCTCTCGTTCAGAACCGCGTTGATGGAATTCGATTCTCAGCAGCGGGATTTACCAACCTGACACAAGATCACCTGGACTTTCATGGCACGATGGAGGATTACTTTCAAGCAAAGAGCAGGCTTTTTGACCCCATCATGAGCGAACATGCGTTCATCAATATTGACAATCAATTTGGCGAACGCCTTGTTCGTGAAGTGGCGATTCCAACATCGACAATCTCCAAGCATGACCGTAAAGCTACATGGCACTTTCAGAGTATCGAGAGCCACTCGCGCGGTTACGATGTTGCAATCCGCGGCGAAGGGGGAGTGCTTATTGAAGGCTCTCTCAACTTAATCGGAGAACATAACCTAGAGAACTGCATTCTTGCAGTTGCTATTGCAACGCATAGCGGAGTAGATCCTCTGGTCATAGGCAACTCACTCAATTCGTTGACAGGCGCGCCTGGTCGCCTAGAACGGATCGAGTTAGGTCAAGAGTTCGTTGCGTTAGTGGATTATGCGCATACGCCAGATGCGGTTGCTCAAGTTCTCAAGACGGTAAAGAACGTCGAGCACAGAAGAGTCATTGGAGTTCTAGGCTGTGGTGGAGATAGAGATTCGTCTAAACGTCCACTTATGGGTCGCGCGCTGTATGAGGGATGCGATGTTGCAATCTTCACGAGCGATAACCCTCGCAGCGAAAAGCCTGAAGCGATACTTTCGGAGATGACGCAGGGACTCGATCTCAAGGGCAATCAACATGTCATTCACGATCGCGCTCAAGCGATTGAGTTTGCTGTTTCTATCGCAGAGCCAGGTGACATTGTGCTTGTTATGGGGAAAGGACATGAAACTGGGCAAGAGATGAATGGTGTGAAGTTACCGTTTAGTGATCAGGTTGAACTTCGACGAGCGATTGAGGCTCGAGCATGATTCCTCTCTCAGCGGCCATATTGGCCGAAATTATGGGTGGAACCCTTCATGGTTCGGCAGAGATTGGTGAAAATTCTGAGTTTCGCTTTGACTCTCGTGAGGTGAAAACTGGAGATGTTTTCCTCGCGCTTCATGGAGAAAAAGCTGATGGTCATGACTTTGTTGCTAACGCATTGAGTAATGGCGCAGCTTTATCGATCGTGACTAAGCCTGTTGCGGGCGTCCACATTGTTGTTCGGGATGTACTGGTTGCGATTGGAGTACTTGCACATTACCTACGCCAACAACTTACTCAGCTTAAAGTCATCGGAATCACAGGCTCCCAAGGAAAGACAACAACGAAGGACATGTTGCATTCAATCCTCAAAGAAGAGGGTGAAACAGTTGCTGCACGCGGCTCCTTCAACAATGATTTAGGAGTTCCACTCACACTCTTGCGCTGTACAACCTCTACTAGATTCTGCATCGTTGAAATGGGAGCACGTCATGGCGGAGACATCTCAGCGCTGACCGATATTGCGCTGCCCGATGTTGGGGCGGTACTCAAAGTCGGCAATGCACATATCGGCGAATTTGGCTCACGAGAGAAGATAGCTCTCGCCAAAGGAGAGCTTGTCGCAGGCTTGAAACCCGGAGCAATTGCTGTGCTCGGCACTTATGATGAATTCACTCCGAAGATGCCAACCCATGAAGGAGTCAGAAGGGTCACTTTCGGCCACGACCATAACTGCGATGTGCGGGCAGCTGATGTTGAATTCCGCGGTGGTTTTGCTCATTTCGATCTAGTGACGCCTGAAGCGCGCGAAGGCGTAGAACTACGAGTCTTGGGATTACACCAGATTCCTAACGCACTTGCTGCGGCAGCGATCGCACTTGCGCTCGGAATTTCAACAACCCGAATTGCCGCCGCCCTATCAATGCATGAGAGCGCCAGTAAATGGCGCATGGAAATCCATGAAGGCGCTGAAACGACGCTCATCAATGATTCCTACAACGCCAACCCCGAGAGTATGGAGGCCGCACTTCGCACCCTGGTTCTACTTACCCAGGAGCGCGGAGGTCGTTCATGGGCTTTTCTTGGAACGATGCATGAACTAGGAGCAAGTTCAGCTCAGATGCATGAGGAAATTGGCCAACTCGCCGTTGAACTCGGAATTGATTACTTAGTGGCAATTGGTAATCGTGATTACCTGCGTGGACTCAAGGACTCTTCTACCGTGACACATTATTTTGGGAGCGTGAACGAGGCTGAAGCGATGATCTCTGAGTTCGAACCTGGAGATGTTGTTCTAGTCAAAGCATCTCGCGCAGAACATCTTGAAACTCTGGCAGAAACAATCACGCAATCATGGGTAGGCAATGAAGGGGAGAAGCAATGAGAGGAATTCTAATTTCGGGAGCTTTTGCCTTCCTCTTCAGTCTTTTTGCGACGCCCGCATTCATCAAGTTCTTAGCGCGAAAAGGTTATGGCCAACAGATCAGAGACGATGGACCAAAAACCCACCACGTCAAACGCGGAACACCGACGATGGGTGGAATTGTCCTCATTGCAGCAACCGTCCTTGGATATCTCATCTCTCACTTCATCACTGGTGCGGAGATGACTGTGTCTGCACTTCTGGTGATTGGTTTGATTGTCGGACTTGGACTAGTCGGTTACCTTGATGATTGGTTGAAAGTTGTTAAACAGAGATCTCTTGGTTTGAAAGCGCGCCAAAAACTGTTAGGACAGGCTGTTGTCGCTGGCGCTTTCGGAGTATTAGCTACTCGTTTTCCTGATGATCTTGGATTGACTCCGATGTCTGAGTATCTATCGACAGTGCGCGACACATCGATCAAGTTGGGCGTTGTTCTCGTAGTTATCTGGGCGATCATCATGGTCCTTGGAACCAGCAACGGCGTCAATCTCACTGATGGGCTAGATGGATTAGCAACAGGCGCTGCTGTTATGTCCTTCTTGGCATTCATCCTTATAGGCGTCTGGAAGTTTGGACAACGTTGCGAAGTTGCGGCTGGAACAAACTGTTACTCAGTACGAGATCCGCTCGATCTTGCTGTGTTAGCGGCGGCTCTGGCTGGAGCGTGCGGTGGTTTTCTATGGTGGAATGCATCACCAGCAAGAATCTTTATGGGTGATACCGGCTCACTGGCGCTCGGAGGAGGACTTGCAGGCTTAGCAATGACGCTTCGCACTGAATTGCTTCTTATCCCGCTTGGTGGACTCTTTGTCATCATCACGCTATCGGTAATCATTCAGACTACGTACTTCAAGATCAGTGGCGGTAAACGCGTATTCAAGATGGCTCCACTGCAACATCACTTTGAGCTTCTGGGTTGGGGAGAAGTCACCATCGTCATCCGTTTCTGGATTATCGCGGGACTCTGTGTTGCAGCCGGACTTGGACTCTTCTATGCGCAATGGGTGGTTGCTTGATTGCGCAGATGAGTGGCTGCCGCGCTTTAGTCTTTGGCGCTGGAGTCACAGGCGCGCCGACAGTCGCTTTTCTCAAAAAGAAGGGCGCAACTGTCTTTGTGATTGACGAAAAGATCTCCCAACCTGACGTGCACAACTCTCTCGACGGAATCGACCTAACAGAGATTTCGTTCGCAGTTGTCTCTCCTGGATGGCAACTCGACAATCCATTGATTAATCAAGCGCGCATTGCTGGCATCGAGATCATGAGTGAAATTGATCTTGCTTGGCGCGCCAAGCAAGAGTTAGCGCCCAGCCAACGTTGGCTCGCTCTTACTGGGACCAACGGCAAAACCACTGCGGTGCAGATGACAGAAGCCATATTGGTTGAGGCCGGAATTCGCGCTCTGGCGTGCGGAAATGTAGGTTTCACAGCAATCGAGGCGGTTGAGCAAGCCGATATTGATGTGCTCGTCCTCGAGCTTTCGTCCTTCCAACTCGAATGGAGCAATGAGCCCCATTTCATCTCCGTAGCGATTCTCAATATCGCCCAAGATCACATTGATTGGCATAAGAGCTTTGCCAATTATGCGAAAGCTAAATTTAAGATCGCTGATCGGGCTGAGAATGTCATTCTTAACGCCCAAGATGCCGAGATAGTTGCTCGATCAAAGGATATTACTCATCGAGTTATTTGGTTCTCACTCGATACTCCTGCTCCACATCAGATTGGTTTAGTTGAAAACCTCATTATCGATCGCGCATTCATTACGGGTGACGCAGAAGCACTCTGCGAACTTAAAGATATTTCGCCGACTGTTCCACACAATGTCCTCAATGTGATGGCAGCTGCAGCATTAGCCCGGTCCTTGGGTGTACCAGCAGAACCGGTTGCATCCGCTATGAAGAAATTCGTCCTCGATCATCATCGGCTTGAAGTCGTTGCCGTCAAGGATGGCGTTACTTGGATTGATGATTCGAAAGCCACAAATCCACACGCAGCAATTGCGGCGCTCCAGTCCCAGCTTCGCTCAATCTGGATTGCGGGAGGACTTGCAAAAGGCGCAGAGATGCAAGAGTTGGTGACTCGATGTCACTCAAGAATGAAATCTGTGATTTTGATTGGAACAGATGCCCCAATCATTGAAGAAGCGCTTCGTATCGCAGCTCCACACATTTCGATTTCGAAGGTTGACGCCTCTCTCAAAGGTCTACAACTGATGAGACGCGTAGTCGAGCTTGCCGCGGAACTGGCTGAAGAGGGCGATACAGTTTTACTGGCGCCAGCCTGCGCTTCGATGGATCAGTTTAAGAATTATGCTGAAAGAGGCGAACTCTTCGCCCAGGCAGTAAAGGAGAAGATAGGTGAGTAATTCACGCTCTCTTTTCTCTCGCCCAGCATCGGCCTATTACTTGATTCTTGGCGCAGTAGTTGCGCTCTCCGCTCTGGGATTAGTGATGGTTCTAAGCGCTTCGTCAGTAAAAGCGCTCAACGAATCTGGTAATTCTTTTGCATTTGTTCTGCGCCAAGCACTCTTCTTAGTTCTCTCAGTCTTCATGGCATGGGTCGCAATGAAGTTGCGAGTGGCGTTATGGAAACCTATCGCTCAATCTGCGCTCGTGGTCTCGTGTGCACTTTTGATATTGCCACAGATTCCAGGAATTGGAAAAACCGTGGGAGGAAACACCAACTGGATTGGCGTTGGATCCTTCACTATCCAGCCAAGTGAATTTGCAAAAATAGGAATTATTCTCTGGTGTGCAATGCGGCTAAGAATTCATGATCAGAAGGCCACCGAAGGACTGCCAAGCAATGCCGCCTCGCTCGTCGTGCCCGGAATTGCACTTGTCATGGCTTTAATTCTCTGGGGTCGAGATCTCGGCACCGCTGTTGTGGTTGCTGGAATCATCGGTGGAACGCTCTTTATTGCTGGCATCCCCATGAAGGTATTCGCAATTCTTGGCAGCGGCATAGGTACCGCATTCGCTTTCTTGATTCTCACATCGTCAAATCGTATGAATCGCTTCTCCGCCTTCTTCGATCCATTTGCGGAGGAGAATTACAAGGGCGTGGGTTGGCAGCAAGCGCATAGCATCATGGGTTTGGCTTCAGGAGGTCCACTGGGTACTGGTTTAGGTAGCAGCAAGCAGAAGTGGGGAAATCTTCCAGAAGCACATACCGACTTCATCTTCGCTGTGATTGGTGAAGAACTCGGATTACTAGGAACCCTCGCAGTGCTCTCCTTATTTGGAATCCTCATACTGGGAATTTTCCGCGTCGCGCTGCGAGCCGATAATTCGTTCGAGAGATATGCATGCGCAGGCATCGGATGCTGGTTCGCATTTCAAATCATCTTAAATATCGGTACTGTCATTAGCGTTATTCCAGTAGTCGGCGTCACTTTGCCATTCATTTCTTATGGCGGATCCTCATTACTTGCGACATTCATCGCAATTGGATTTGTCTTGGGCGTATTGCGGCGTGATCCAATAATCGCAGCCGAGATCAAAGAGCGTAAAGCTGTAAGAACTGCGAGAGGATAGTCGCATGGCGCCACGAATCCTCCTCGCTGGCGGAGGAACTGCGGGACATATCGAACCTGCTCTCGCTGTTGCCGACGAAATTGTAAGAATTTATCCCGGCATTACCTGCGAATTCCTCGGAACTGATGGAGCCCTTGAAACGCTCCTTGTCCCAAAACGTGGTTATCGATTGCATCGAATCAAAAAAGTCGTCCTGCCGCGAAAACTCACTCCCAGCACGGCGCTCTTTCCTGTGCGTTTGATTATTTCGTTTCTGCAATCACTCCGTGCAATGAAGGGCGCAGATCTACTTATTGGATTTGGCGGTTATGTCTCAGCCCCTGCTTACTTGGCCGCAACCGCGAAAAGAATCCCAGTCGTGATTCATGAAGCAAATGCAAAGCCAGGTTGGGCAAATCGATTAGGGAGACACATTGCCCAAGTAACTGCGGTCAATTTCGAGAGCGTCCGCCGTCAATGGCCAGGTGCGGTGCTGACGGGTATGCCAATTCGTCATTCTCTTTCAACTCTCAATTCACTTACTGATCCACCGGGATTCAGAGCGTTGCAATGTGCGAGCTGGGGTTTTGACTCGGCCAAACCTGTCATTGCTGTTTTCGGAGGATCGCAGGGCTCCCTCCACATCAACCGGGTTATTTCTGAGTTTCTACAACGAAATTCCGAACTACAAATAATTCATGCAGTTGGCATTAACAATCCACTTCCAGAAGCTCGCCCTGGGTATCTACCAGTACCTTACTTTCACGATATGGCCGCAATCTACGGTGCAGCAGATTTGCTCGTCACTCGCAGCGGCGCCGTTACATGCTCAGAGCTATCCTCACTTGGTAAGTACGCAATTTTGATTCCGCTGCCTCATGGAAATGGCGAACAAGTCGATAACGCGAAAGCTCTGGTTGATGAAGGCGCAGCGCTGATGGTTCTCAATGATGAGTTCACTACTGAGTGGTTCTCCCAGAACATTCATGGCGCAATCGAAAGTGCCAGGAATTTTCAGCCTGCTCACCGAGGATCCAATAGCGAGGCAGCAACACGAATAGCTCAGCTAGCCATCAGCCTTCTTGAATCCAGCGCAGCAAAGGGCGGGCGATCATGAAACGCGAATGGAGCAATGTCCACGCTCATTTTGTCGGCATCGGCGGTTCAGGCATGAGTGGAATTGCGCGCATCATGGTGGCGCGTGGAGCTCGCGTATCTGGCTCAGACCTCCACGATTCAACAAGTCTTAACGGTTTACGCACGCTAGGAATTGAAGTTTTTGTCGGCCACCAAGCAAGTCAGATATCCGATGCTGCCCTCGTTATTCGCTCCAGCGCAATCCCAGAAACGAATGTCGAGATAGAAGCAGCGCGGGCCGCTGGAATTCCGGTGCTCGAACGAGCAGAAGCTCTCGCTGAATTGATGGAGGGCAAGCAGTCAGTCGCGGTTGCGGGAACTCATGGCAAAACAACAACAACGTCGATGCTCACGGTCGCACTACAGCACTGTGGATTCGATCCATCATTTTCTATCGGCGCAACAGTCCGTAATTCTGGCACCAATGCTCACCATGGCTCGGGGGACACATTTATCGTCGAGGCAGATGAGTCTGATGGATCATTTGTTGCTTACCGCCCAACTGGAGCAATCATCACCAATATCGAATTAGACCATGTAGATAATTTTGCAGACCTATCGGCGATAGATGAGATTTTCCAAGGGTTTGTCCAAACTATTCAACCGAACGGATTTCTTGTTATCTGTAAAGACGATGTAGGTAATCAGAGATTGCTCTCGAAATTGCGATCCCAGGTTAAGACATCGCTAGAGATCATTACCTACGGAGAAGATAGCGATGCTGACCTCAAGCTCGATCGACTCTTTATTTCTGGTAAGGAGGCAAGTGCACGAATCACTTTCAAGGGTCGAGTATTGGGTGAAATGCAGTTAGCGATTTCTGGTCGTCATAATCTTTTCAACGCCGCTGCTGCTCTTGCAGTAGCGTTGAAACTTGGCGCACCAGCTATCGATGCTATGGAAGGTCTAAAGCTCTTTACTGGGGCGCGGCGCAGATTCGAAGTTAAAGGGGTTAGCAAGGGTGTAACCGTCATAGATGATTACGGACATCACCCAACCGAGATACGAGCCACGCTCGAAACTGCACGAATCTTCGCTGAATCGGGGCGGGTTCTCACTGTCTTTCAACCACATCGATATTCGCGTACCCAAGCTTTCGCCCAAGAATTTGCAACCTCGTTAGAGCTTGCAGACCACACCTACTTACTTGAAATCTATCCCGCAAGTGAAACTGCTATTCCGGGGGTTACTTCCAGCCTTATTGCAAGCAAGATGAACTCCCAACAAGTTACCTACGAACCATCCATGCCTATGGTTGTAGAGACCGTTGCTCACGAGGCAAAGCCCGGTGATGTCATCATCACTTTAGGCGCCGGAGATGTGAGCTCTCTCGGCAAACTGATTCTTAACGCGCTGGACTCCTAAGTCATAACCGCCATGAAGAGATTATTGAAGCGACCTCTCTTGATCGCGAGCATCCTTGTGCTTATCGCGGCCGCATATGTTCTGGGCTGGACGAAGATATTTGTCGTAGAGAAAGTCATCATCGACTCAAGCGATAAGAAGATCGTGGCTGACGTAATGACAAAGATAAACCAAGCACCTGCTGTTGTTACTGTGGGAGAGCCTCTGGCGCGAGTAGATCGACGCGAGATTGCATCACGCCTGCGTGAGTTAGTCTGGGTGGAAAATGTTCAACTTGATAGAAGAATGCTTTCAGGTGAACTTCGCCTCAAAATTCTGCCCCGCAATCCCATTGGGCGATTAGTGGCCCAAGACAGTTCGAATATCGATTCTGTCGGATTCATGGATCGCGATCTGGAGTTCTTTTACTTGCCTCGCGAAGCAGTCGCTCGCGCCGTTGCGTCAGGTGAGACTGGTTGGGCAACAATGCCAGAGCTATCTCTTATGGCCGATGGCGATGAGGTTCGGGGCGATGTTCGTTTCATCATTGAATCTCTCCAAAAGGAGAAGAGCGGTATCGAAGAAATTCATCGGGTCACCGCAAAGGATCAAGAGAGCATCTCGACAACGGTCACTCGAGAGGGCCGGAAGTTGGATATTTCATGGGGAAGTGTCAAAGAGTTGGAACTCAAAGTTGAAGTAATGAATCGCCTTCTCGAGTTGAAAGCAAATAAACGCGTTAATTTCATTGATTTATCAAATCCAATCGCACCAATAGTGAAGTAAGGTGTAGAAAAAATCTGGCTCAATCGTCACTGATAACGTGAGATAAAAGTTTCGTGTCGGTGTTTGCCACAACCCTAACCCCCGCCTACTTTTGCGCGCAGAGATTCAGGTAACTCTAAGTCTAAAGTTGAGAATTAGAGTTCGAGGAGAGGCGAAAAAGTGGCAACACCACAGAATTATTTAGCAGTCATCAAAGTAGTTGGCATTGGTGGCGGTGGAGTGAATGCAGTAAATCGAATGATCGATGCAGGATTGAAGGGCGTCGAATTCATCGCGATTAATACTGATGCACAAGCGCTTCTCATGAGTGATGCTGATGTGAAATTAGATATTGGTAGAAAACTTACGCGCGGTCTTGGCGCAGGTGCGGCACCAGAAATTGGCAAACAAGCAGCGATTGATCACACCGAAGAGATTGAAGAAGTTTTACGTGGTTCAGATATGGTTTTCGTAACCGCAGGAGAAGGTGGCGGAACCGGTACAGGTGGAGCGCCTGTTGTTGCAAAGATTGCCAAAGAACTTGGCGCACTCACAGTTGGCGTTGTTACACGTCCATTTAGTTTTGAGGGAAAGCGTCGCGCTACTCAAGCCGAAGAAGGTATTGAGAATCTTCGCAAAGAAGTAGACACTCTCATTGTCATTCCAAATGATCGCCTACTCTCAATTTCAGATCGCACTATTTCAGCCCCCGAAGCTTTCAAAACAGCCGACCAAGTTCTGCTCTCGGGCGTCCAAGGAATTACAGATCTCATTACTACTCCCGGTCTGATTAATCTGGACTTTGCAGATGTAAAGAGCGTGATGGACGGAGCGGGTTCTGCCTTGATGGGAATTGGTTCAGCCAGAGGTGAAGCTCGCGCCACTCGCGCCGCTGAACTTGCGATTTCCTCACCACTTCTTGAGGCTTCAATCGATGGCGCTTATGGAGTCTTGCTATCTATCGCTGGAGGCTCAGATCTCGGTCTCTTCGAGATCAGTGAAGCCGCAGAACTCGTTGCCAAGTGCGCCCATCCAGACGCAAACATCATCTTCGGAACAGTCATTGATGATGCGCTAGGTGATGAAGTACGCGTTACTGTGATTGCGGCGGGATTTGATGGGGGAGCGCCGAAGAAGCTCTCTGTTCCAGTGATTTCAACCGCGACCATTAATGGCCAAGCAGATCCGATTCCTGCAAATGATCCGATTGCAGTAGCCATGGATGCACCCACAGCTCCAGCTCGTCGACGCATTACTTTCGAAGAGCTTGTTGCTGAAGATGAGATTGATATCCCCGATTTCATGAAGTAAGAACTTTCGTTATGTCGAGGTCTTTATTTACCTCGCGCGAAGGTGGCGTGAGTTCTACGCCGTATCTGACTTTCAATCTCGCAACCCATGTGGGCGATGATCTTCAATCGGTTGAGAAAAATAGAGAGAAGTTGGCTTTCGACTTGGGGCTGCCTTCGACATCTCTCTTTTTTATGAATCAAGTGCACGGCAGTGATGTTGAGGTTATCGATGAGAATTCATCTTCCACAACTCTGCCCTCTGTAGATTCACTCTTCACGACAGCGAAAGGAGTAGCGCTGGTGACTTTGGTGGCCGATTGCATTCCATTACTCCTGCATAGTGCAAGAGCCGTAGCAGCAGTTCATGTGGGTCGAAAAGGACTTCTCGCGGGTGTTTTTCAAGAAACTTTACGGCAGTTTCACCGCCATGGAATTCACAGTGGTGAGATCAAGGCAGAGTTGGGACCTTCAATTTGTGGACGCTGTTATGAAGTGGATCAAGATCTCTATGACGATGTTGTGACACAACTTCCATCTACCTCAACCGAGTTCAGTTCCGACGCAGGTAAGCCTTCGTTAGATATTCAAGCGGGGTTAACGTCATTGCTGGATAGCGCAGGAGTTATCTGGAGTTCATCCCAGCTCTGTACCATGCATGATTCAGGCTATTTCTCTTATCGTCGAGATGGGATTACGGGGCGTCAGGCTGGAGTAATTGCGTTATGAGTCGTCGAGAAGAGATAGCTGTAGCCCTGAACGCTACTCGCGCGCTACTGCCAGAGAATGTGACGCTGATTGTCGTGACAAAGACCTTTCCGGTAAGCGATGTGGAGATTCTCTACCAACTCGGAGAACGCAATTTCGGTGAGAACCGAGATAGTGAAGGGTTTTCCAAAGCCGAAGTTTTGCCTGATGACGTAATTTGGCATTTTCAAGGTGGAATTCAGAGCAATAAGTTGCGTTCAATCGTCGCGTGGAGTGATTACATCCACTCGCTTGATGACCTTAGGCATGCAGAAAAAATCTCAACAATTGCCCAGGAACTTGGAAAAAAGCAGAAGTGTTTCATCCAGATAAACCTTGATACAGCGCCACTGAACACAGATCGTAGTGGGATCAAACCTCCAGAACTGCTGGGTTTTGCTTTAGCTGCTTCAGAGTTGCCAGGAGTAGAAATCGTCGGAGTTATGGGAGTAGGTCCCATTAATCAAGACCCGCATCCTGCCTTTCATGAGCTACATCGATGCAGCCAGCTGTTGCAAGAGCAGATTCCTACCGCCGGCTTCATTTCGGCGGGCATGAGTGGGGACTTCCAGATTGCAATCGAATGTGGCGCGACACATGTCCGTTTAGGCAGCTCAATACTCGGCTCTCGATAGCCCCCGCCCTAAAATTCTCGCATGTCTAATGCACTCAGAAGAATGACCAATTATCTTGGTCTGACCGAAGACGATGGCACAACTCAAGAAGCTGTTGCAGTTCGTCCCAAGACAACTCCGGTCAAGCGTCAAACCCCTACGCTCAGTGTCGCTCCTCAACTTCCGGTCGCTCAAGCGCCCGCTATTGCGGATGCAGCTCCCATTGATCGGATCGTCACCATCACCCCTCGCTTTTATAGTGAAGCGCGCGCAATCGGTGAGTTCTATCGTGAAGGTAATCCAGTCATCATGAATCTCAGTGACATGGAAGAGTCAGAGCGCAAACGTCTGATTGATTTTGCATCGGGTCTCGTCTTCGGCCATGCAGGAACTATTGAAAGAGTGACATCAAAGGTATTCCTCCTTTCACCACCAAATGTCATGGTGAGCTCTGAAGATAAGACCGCAGCCGCGAATGCCAGCCTCTTTAATCAAAGCTAATTACATCTATCTGTGATTAACCTCAGTAGCTGGATAGTTCTCGCTCTCAATCTCTTTTTGCTCTCGCTCTTTGCGCGATTGATTCTGGATTATGTTCGGATGTTTCGTCCTTCATGGCGACCACGCGGAATCATCATGCCCTTTGCTGAAATTATTTACATGATTACCGATAAACCATTGAGTTTTGTCCGTAGATTTGTTCCACCTTTGCGCATGGGGCCAGTCGCCCTCGATCTCTCTTTCATCGTGCTCTTCTTTGGAACACAGATTCTGATTGCTTTCCTGAGCTAACTTCTTTCCAACACCCATAAAGCTCACATAGACTGCGGAGCATGGAACGTTCAGCAGCTCTCCAACTTGATGCAGTAGATCCGCTTAGAGATTTTCGCAAACGTTTCGTCATTACCGATCCTGAGACATGTTATTTGGATGGCAATTCGCTGGGCCGCTTGCCTCATGCCACCGTTAAAGCGATTCAAGAGTTTCTTACCCAAGAGTGGGGTCCGGAAGTTGTCGCTGGGTGGGGACATTGGGTCGACGAAGCGCAATCAGTCGGAGATCTCATCGGCCGCAGCGCATTAGGCGCCGCCTCAGGTCAGGTACTTGCTTGCGACACGACCTCAGTTAATTTCTATCAGCTCGCTTCCGCAGCGATCAAGGCAAGGCCAGGGCGCAAGACCATCATTATTGATGCTGCAAATTTCCCTACTGACCGTTACATCATGCAGGGTCTTGCGAAAGATCTCGGACTGAAACTCGTAGTCATAGATAACGAGAACACAGATATTGCAACTCATGAATTGATTACGCCCGAACTTCTTGCAAAGTACCTGAGCGATGACGTTGCACTTGTGAGTTTAGAAGTCGTTCAATATCGCTCGGGAGCTCGCCAAGATATCAAGGCTTTGACCGATCTAGTTCGTAGTCATGGCGCGCTCCTATTGTGGGATGCGGCTCATGCGGTTGGTTCCGTAGAGATGAATTTTGATTCTAACGGAGTAGATATTGCAGTGGGATGTACCTATAAGTATGGAAACTCAGGACCCGGTGCACCAGCATGGTTGTATGTTGCAAAACGAGCGCAGGACGAACTGCAAGTTCCCATTCAGGGATGGTTTGCCCAACGAGATCAATTCGCGATGGGTGCGGATTTCGAGCGCGATGCGAGCATCCGCGGATTTCAGATTGCTAGCCCATCGCTCATGGGGCTGAGATGCATCAAATCTGCATTTGAGATGATTGAAGAGGCGAGCATTGCTGCGATTGAGGCGAAAGCCGCGCGCGGCACTGAGATGATGATTGAACTTTACGAGTCGTGGCTCAAGCCGCTCGGTTTCGAACTCAATACTCCCACCGATGCGAAGCGCCGCGGAGGACACATCTCCCTTGTTCATCCTCACGCGGATCGAATCGCTGTCGCACTGCGTGAGTATGCGAATGTGATTCCTGATTACCGCGTGCCTAATTCCATTCGCGTCGCAATCTCGCCGCTGGCTACCTCGTATGTTGAGGTTTACGATGGATTTCAAAGATTACGAGATCTTGTGAGCTCTCGCCAGTATGAGAAAGTCTCGCTAGGGGGATCACGAGTCACATGAGTGAAAACAACCAAGCCGCCCTCACCTACAGCAGCTATCTCAAAGTAGATGAGTTATTGCGTCTCCAGCAGCCGCTATCTGAAGGCCCTGAACACGATGAACTTCTCTTTATTGTCATTCACCAAACCTATGAACTCTGGTTTAAAGAACTTATTCATGAGTTTGCAGCTGCCCAACGCGCGCTTGAAGCCGGCGACACTCATTATTCATTGGCAATCCTGGGACGCATCAGAACAATCATGAAGATCTGCGTAGCCCAGATCGACATTCTTGAGACTATGACTCCATTGCAGTTCAATTCGTTTAGAGATCGACTCGGCGCATCAAGTGGCTTTCAATCAGCACAGTTCCGTGAAATTGAAGCGATTCTTGGACGACGTGATTCTCGAGCTGCAGCTCATCTTTTGGATGCAGATCGAGCACGAGTTACTCGATTGATGAATTCACCTTCACTCTGGGATAGCACACTTCAATACGTCAATCACCGTGGTTTCACGATTCCGGACTCCATCTTGAGTAGAGATTTTTCCCAACCATACGAAACTCATCAGCAAGTCCAGGACTCTCTCCTTCAACTACACCGCACAGATCCAGAAGGCTCTTTGATTTGCGAGCGTCTAGTGGATATCGATGAAGGTTTACAAGAATGGCGATATCGCCACGTCAAAATGGTCGAACGCACCATCGGGCAGAAATTAGGAACCGGGGGATCCAGCGGCGCGGCATATCTCGCATCGACGCTCTTCAATCCAGTTTTTCCAGATCTCTGGGAGATCCGAAGTAAGTTCTAACGCGTGAGAAAACTAAGCCTTCGTAAGTTGTAGAACGAGACCAAGCTCTTCATTACTGGTTGAAAGTGTCGAATCACGCTGGAAGGAGAGCGCTAAGACTTCTTCGCTAATCCACGCGGCTGCGTTTTCAATCGCCTCAACAGAGTCTGGGTCAGCGCTCCACTTCACGTGAATTCGGTCGCTCACATCAAATCCTGAAGCTTTACGCGCATCTTGGATGGCGCGAATTGCTTCGCGCACGATTCCTTTAGCGATCAGGTCAGGGGAGAGCTCTAGATCTAGCGCGACGCTCTCACCGGAATGCGATGCAACTGCCCAACCAGTTCGGGGCGTTTCAGTAATGACAAGATCCTCTTCGGTGACATCGGCGCTCTTTCCGTCTGCATAAGAAACAGTGACAGAACCTGCGCTACGCACTTGAGTAACCAGAGCGGTGGCATCTGCGCTGTTGAGCGCTTTCGCGATCGCTTGAACATCGCCTCCAAACTTTGCGCCGAGTGATCTGAAGTTTGCTTTGATTGAGATATCGACGAGTTCGGATCCTGCGCTTGCAAGGTCATCCAGATGTTCGACATTGAGCTCATCAGCAATCTGCTCACGCAACTCTGGCGAAAGTGATTTCCAGCCAGATGCAGCGATGAGAGCGCGAGATAAAGGTTGACGAATCTTGACCTGGGATTGAGCGCGCGCAGCACGTCCTAATTCGACTAAACGTCGCGTCAGAGCAACATCCTTGGAAAGTCGAAGATCAATTGCGCTCTTATCGACTGCAGGGAAGTCAGCTAGATGAACAGAGAGAACTTCACTTGGTTCAACTTCTCGGATTAGTTTCTGCCAGACGTGCTCGGTGATGAACGGAACCATCGGAGCCATCAACAACGTCACAGTCTTGAGGCAGTGATGCAGCGTTGATAGCGCAGCAGCCTCGCCATCCCAGAATCTGCGGCGCGAACGTCTGACGTACCAGTTCGACAAGTCATCAACGAAGGTTGCAAGTGCAGCACCTGCTTGTTGCGAATCAAAGTCAGTGAGCGCAGCATCAACTGTAGAAATCAGTTGATTGAGCTCACCGAGAATCCACTTATCCATAGTGGAGAGTTGGCCAACTTTGGAAATAGGTTGAGGCAAGTATTCAGCCGCAGATGCATAGAGCGATAGGAAAGAGACAGTGTTCCAGTAGGTAAGGAGAGTCTTACGAACTACTTCTGAGATTGCTTCGTGTCCTACACGTCGCGCGCTCCATGGCGAACCCGCAGCCAGCATGTACCAACGCACCGCATCGGCGCCGTGACGATCCATGAGAGCCATCGGTTCAAGAACATTTCCTAAATGCTTGCTCATCTTTCGACCATCTTTATCCAGGATATGTCCGAGACAGAGAACGGTCTTATAGGAAGACTTATCAAAAACTAATGTTCCAATCGCCATCAGCGTGTAGAACCACCCACGTGTCTGATCGATCGCTTCGCAGATGAAATCTGCTGGGTAGGCCTCATTGAATTTCTCAACCGAACCTGGTTTGTGAGGGTAACCCCATTGTGCAAAAGGCATCGCGCCAGAGTCGTACCAACAATCTATGACTTCAGGAGTACGCGTCATGGTTGCAGCGCATGAGTTACATGAAAACGTAACATCATCAACAAATGGACGGTGCAGATCTAGGCCCGTGAGATCACGTCCTGCACGAGCTTGGAGTTCTTTCAATGAACCGAAGGACTCTTCATGTGCATTCTCACAACGCCAGATCGGAAGGGGAGTACCCCAGTAGCGATTACGTGAGAGCGCCCAATCAATGTTGTTGTTGAGCCAGTCTCCGAAGCGTCCAGTTTTGATTGTCTCTGGGTGCCAATCGGTAGATTCGTTCTCACGCAGTAGCGCTTCTTTAATCTTGGTAGTGCGGATGTACCAGGATGGCTGCGCGTAATAAATGAGAGCGGTATGACAGCGCCAGCAATGTGGGTAAGAGTGTTCGTATTGTTGATGGCGATAGAGCGCACCAGAATTCTTCAACTCTTTAACGAGCGGCTTATCAGCGTCTTTAAAGAAAAGGCCTCCAACGAGAGTTGTGTGATCTTCAAAATGCCCGTTAGGAAGAATTGGATTAACAACAGGCAAGTTGTAGCGACGACATGATTGCAAATCATCAGCGCCAAATGCAGGAGATTGATGGACAAGTCCAGTTCCATCTTCTGTAGTTACATAATCTGCCAGGATGACGAAGTGAGAATCTGGAATCTCGATGTAATCAAAAGGCCTCTTGTAATGAGTATGTTCTAGCTCGCTACCTTTGAGTTTCTTAAGAACTTCACTACCTTCGCCAACAACAGAAATTAAGGGTTCTGCAAGAACGAGAACTTCACCTGGGCGATCCTCGCTTGCAGCAGTACGTACAACGACATAGTCCACATCAGGATTGACTGCGACTGCAGTATTGGAAACGAGAGTCCAAGGCGTTGTGGTCCAAACAAGCAGAGAGGCGCCGAGATCTTGAAGTGGGCCAGAGGTAATAGGAAATCTGACATAGACAGATGGATCTGTGACGGTTTCATATCCCTGCGCCAACTCGTGATCCGAGAGTCCAGTTCCACAACGAGGGCAGTAAGGAGCGACTCGATGGTCTTGAACGAGAAGTCCCTTCTTGTGGATCTCTGCGAGTGACCACCAAACGCTCTCGATGTATTCATTCGACATCGTCCAATACGCTTCATCAAAATCAACCCAGAACCCCATACGTTCTGTCATCTCGGTAAAAGCGCCGACATGGCGCTGCACTGATTCGCGACATTTTTCATTGAAAGCAGCGATTCCAAATTTTTCGATATCGCCCTTACCGGAGAAACCAAGCTCTTTCTCTACTGCGATTTCGACTGGTAATCCATGGCAATCCCATCCAGCTTTGCGAATGACGTGCTTGCCTTTCATTGTATGAAAGCGAGGGAATACATCTTTGAATACTCGAGCTTCGATGTGATGAGTTCCTGGCATGCCGTTTGCGGTAGGAGGACCTTCATAAAAGGTCCAGGACTCACCACCAGCGCGCGAACGAACGCTGCTATGGAATACATCTTGCGTCTGCCAAAAAGTGAGGATTTCATGTTCGATGGCAGGGAGATCAATAGCAGGGGCAAGTGCTTTGTAAGGCGACTTTTCAGCCATAAAAAAATCCCTCCCATAGTTGAAGCTGGCGCGATCTGCACGAGCGTCATATGGAGGGGCGATCAGAATTGACCGCGGTACCACCCGCCTTGCAAACATGGAGACCATGTTTGCCACTTACTTCACTTACCGTTGGTTCTACGTGAGCATTGTGCTCAGTTCTTCCAACTCGCTCTCAGGTGATGGCCTGGTCGCTGCGAATGTTTATGTAAGGGGGTAAGTCTAACCCATCGCTTCACTAGAGCGGGGCGAATGGCGTTTATGCGGTGAAACCCTTAGCCTTCGCCATTGTGGCATTGAAAAAGAAATTCTCCTCCGCAGTAGCAAAGCTCAAGAAGAAACCTGCTCCTGCCCAGAAGTCAGCGCCCCAGAAATCCGCGAGCAAGAAGTCTCCCGCAAAGGCGAAGAAAGCTCCAGCGAAGAAGGCCCCTGCAAAGAAAGCTCCTGCAAAGAAAGCTCCTGCAAAAAAAGCGCCAGTCAAGCCAACAATTGTAAAGAAAGCTCCGGCCAAGAAACCAGCAGCAGAAATCATGAAGGGCGCACATAAGACCGCTCTCACCAGCAGTACTGCCAAAGGCGGGGCAACCACAATTTCTGTCTATAAACCAGAGATCGAAGCGAGTGATGTTGTCGTTGTTGAAGAGAAGAGATTAGTTCTCCCGCCACCAGTTCGAAAACCAAAACCTGGCAAGAAGGCGCCCTCACTTAAGCCAATCAAAGCTGCACCAGCACCATTCGTTAGCGATGGCGTTGAAAGCTGGACTGCGACCGAATTGAAGTCAATTAGAAGTGAACTCGCAAAAGATCTACTCCGCCTTAAGAAAGAGTTGGAAGAGATTGAGAGCGAGATGGATGATTTGATTGAAGCATCAGGCGTTGGCGCTGGTGATGATCAAGCCGATGCAGGTGCAAAAACCTTCGAACGCGAACACGAAATCTCACTGGTCTATAACGCTCGAGATATGGTCCTCCAAACAGAACGTGCACTAGATCGAATCGACAACAAGACTTACGGACGTTGCGAGGATTGTGGCAGTGCGATTGGTAAAGCGCGCCTACAAGTTTTCCCACGCGCGACTCTCTGCATGTTATGCAAACAGAAGGAAGAGCGCCGATAACGTCGTCCCGTGCAACCCGCGCGCGACGACTATTTATCATTGTCAGCACTTTGTTTTTTGCTGCTGACCTAGTCACCAAAAACTGGGCAGAAAGTTATCTGCAATATCGAGAACCCATAAAGCTCATAGGTAATTTGTTGCAACTTACCTACGGCACTAATCCTGGTGCTGCATTTAGTTTTGCGACAGATGCAACACTTTTACTCTCCTCGTTGAAGCTCTGTGTAGCAGCATTCATCATCTATTACATGCGAAAGGTAAGCAATAAATATTGGGCCATCTCTTTAGGGCTGCTTCTGGGTGGCGTAATGGGAAATCTCTGGGATCGCATGACAAGGCCCCCAGGTGCTTGGCGTGGCGAAGTCGTCGATTGGATTCAGCTTCCAAATTGGCCGATTTTCAATATCGCCGATTCAGCAATTGTGTGCGCGGGAATACTCATGACCTACCTTGCCATGAGGAATATTCAGCCCAGCAATAATAGAGAAAGTGACGCATCATGAGTATCGAACGAGAGAAGAGATCGATTCTCATTACTGAAGAGTTTGATGGCGAGCGAGCTGATAGCGCGCTCTCCAAGATTTTAGAACTTTCTCGTAGCAATGTTGCAGACCTGCTCAATGCGGGCGATGTCATTCAAGGTAAGAAGCCACTGTCAAAATCAGATCGTCTTCAAGCAGGCGATCGAGTCACAGTTCTACTTCCAGCACCTTTTGACCCATTGGAATTAAAGCCCACACCCATTGAAGAACTCGAGATTGTTTATGACGATAATGATGTTGTCGTAGTCAATAAACCAGTTGGGTGCGCAGCTCATGCCAGCCCTGGTTGGCTTGGCCCTACCGTGGTTGGCGCACTGATCTCACGAGGTTATCGCATCTCCACTTCAGGTCCACAAGAGCGTCAAGGAATTGTTCAGCGCCTCGATGCAGGCACAACAGGATTGATGCTTCTTGCAAAAAACGAAAACGCCTATATTGCGATGAAGAATCAGTTTCGCAATCGAACTGTAAAAAAGGTTTATCACACGTTGATCCAAGGACATATTGATCCGCAAGAAGGCACAGTTGATGCGCCGATTGGTCGTCATCCTCGAGAGGATTATCGATTCGCAGTTGTTGCGGATGGAAAACCGAGTATCACGCACTACAGTCTTATCGAGTACTACTCGAGCGCATCACTCTTACGTGTCGAGCTGGAGACCGGTCGAACTCATCAAATCAGAGTTCATTTCAACGCCTTACGTCATCCCCTAGTAGGTGACCTTGCCTATGGCGGCGATCCTGTACTTGCGGCGCGTCTCGAACTGAAGCGTCCGTGGCTCCATGCCATAGAGCTCACCTTCAACCAACCATCGACCGATGAGCGCATCACATTGAGCGCGCCTCTACCAGCCGACCTTCAACGCGCCCTCGAGTTGCTCTCGGTCAAGTGAGCGCAGGGGAGTAATCTCGCCGACCGTGAGCAAGGGTTTCGTACATCTACATGTCCATACTGAGTACTCCATGCTCGATGGAGCCGCCCGCGTAGAACACCTAGCCGCAGAAGTCGCTCGTACCGGCGATGGCGCAATTGCAATGACTGATCACGGAAATGTTTTCGGTGCCTTTGATTTCTATCAGACTATGAAAAAAGCTGGCGTCAAGCCAATCATTGGTATCGAGGCTTATGTTGCCCCCGAATCTCGTTTTGATAAGAAGCGCGTTAAGTGGGCTGATGGTGGAGAAGATGATGTCTCAGGTGGCGGCGCATACACACATATGACTTTGCTAGCCGAGAACAATGTTGGTCTATCAAATCTCTTCAAGCTTTCTTCGCTCGCATCGCTCGAAGGTTTCTACTACAAGCCGCGCATGGATCGCGAACTCCTTTCTCAAAACTCACAAGGTTTGATTGCTACGACTGGTTGCCCTGGCGGAGAAATTCAAACACGAATCCGTATGGGTGCGTACAAAGAAGCTCGAGCAGCAGCAGCTGCGTACCGCGACATCTTTGGCGCGGATAACTATTTCGTCGAGATTATGGATCACGGTATCGAAATCGAACGGCGAGTTAAAGATGATCTTCTGAAGTTAGCAAAAGAGCTAGGGCTGCCACTTCTTGCCACCAATGACTTGCACTACACCTACGCGGATGATGCTCGCCATCATGAAGCACTTCTCTGCATTCAGTCAGGCTCGACCTTGGCCGATCCAAAGCGCTTCAAGTTCGAAAACGGTGAGTTTTACCTTAAGGATGCGGCCACGATGCGTCGGCTTTTTAAGGATATTGAAGAAGCATGCGATAACACGCTCCTCATCGCCGAACGCTGTAACACAACTCTGCGTGAGAATGAGAATCTGCTGCCTAAGTTTCCTGTTCCTGCTGGCGAGACAGAAGATAGCTGGCTAGTAAAGGAAGCGCATCGTGGATTGCGCGAGAAGTTCACCGACGAGCTTCACGATAGTTATCTCGAGAGATTGAACTATGAACTAGAAGTCATGACCAAGATGGGATTTCCTGGTTACTTCCTTGTTGTTGCTGACTTGGTGTCTCATGCAAAGAGCGAAGGAATCCGCGTTGGACCTGGTCGAGGATCTGCAGCTGGGTCACTCGTGTCATATGCCTTAGGAATCACCGCTCTAGATCCGATTAAACATGGATTACTTTTCGAGCGTTTCCTCAATCCAGAACGTATTTCGATGCCTGATATCGATCTGGACTTTGACGAGCGTCGCCGCGGAGAGATGATTCGATATGCAACAAATAAATATGGAGACGATCGCGTAGCTCAGATCATCACGTACGGCACGATCAAGTCAAAGCAAGCGATCAAGGACTCAACTCGCGTTCTTGGTTATCCATACGCGATTGGCGAGAAGCTCACCAAAGCGCTTCCACCATCAATCATGGGCAAGGACATCTCACTGCAGGGGATTTTCGATAGAGAGAACGACCGCTTTGCCGAAGCGCAAGAGTTCCGAAACCTCTACGAGAGTGATCCCGATGCAAAAACCATCGTTGATATGGCTAGAGGATTAGAGGGGTTAAAGAGACAGTCTGGTGTTCACGCAGCAGGTGTAATTCTAAGTCGCGAACCTTTGCTGGATGTCATTCCTATTCATAGACGAGAAGCGGACGGCGCAATCATCACCCAATTCGATATGGGCGCCTGTGAAGCTACCGGCTTGCTAAAAATGGACTTCTTGGGATTACGTAACCTCTCAGTCCTCGATGATTGCATTGCAAACATCAAGAACAATCAAGGAAAGACTGTTGTACTGGAAGATCTTCCCCTTGCAGATAAGAAGACATTTGAACTCCTATCTCGAGGCGACACTCTTGGAGTTTTCCAACTTGATAGCGCACCCATCCGAGCGCTTCTACGAGCCATGGTTCCAGATTCGTTCGAGGATATCTCTGCTGTCATAGCACTTTACCGCCCTGGCCCCATGGGCGTTAACGCACATAACGATTATGCAGATCGTAAAAACAAGCGTAAGAAGATCGAAGCAATTCACCCAGAGCTCAGTGATGCTCTCAGAGAAATTCTTGATGACACCTATGGCTTGATTGTCTATCAAGAGCAAGTGATGGCGATTGCCCAAAAACTTGCTGGCTTCTCTCTAGGACGCGCAGATCTACTCCGTAAAGCGATGGGTAAGAAAAATAAGGAGATTCTCGATAAAGAGTACGTGCACTTCGAAGAAGGCATGCGCACTCATGGATTCTCAACTGTCGCAATTGAAGAACTATGGAAAACCCTTATCCCGTTCTCTGATTACGCCTTCAACCGAGCTCATAGCGCGGGATATGGAGTCGTTTCATTCTGGACTGCATATCTCAAGGCAAATTTCCCAACCGAATACATGGCAGCTTTATTGACCAGCGTCCGTGACGATAAAGATAAATCAGCGTTATATCTCAATGAGTGTCGGCGCATGGGGATCAAAGTTCTTCCACCCGATGTGAATGACTCCAATGGCGAATACACTCCCAAAGGTAGCGATATACGTTTTGGACTTGCGGCCATTAGAAATGTCGGAGAAAACGTCGTAGCGTCTATCGCGAAAAATCGGGAAGAGAAGGGGCGCTACCAATCTTTCGGCGATTTTCTCGCCAAAGTTGATGTCCATGTCTGCAATAAGAAAACCATTGAGTCGCTCATCAAAGCTGGAGCTTTTGATTCACTAGGCCATTCCCGTAAGGGACTCATGAACATTTTCTTGGAAGCAATCGATTCGGTAATGGAAACCAAGCGCGCAGAGTCGATTGGCCAGTTTGATCTCTTCGGTGGTCCTGGACCAAGCGCTGCTTCTGGAATATCTGGAGTTGTTCTCGATATTGACCCGACTGAGTGGGAGAAAGCGCTTCTACTTTCTTATGAAAGAGAGATGCTGGGCCTATACGTCTCAGATCATCCTCTTCTCGGTGTTGAACATGTTTTGCGTGGCGCTACCGATATCTCCATCAGCCAGATCTTCGATGATGGTGTTGGGCACGAGCAAGTAGTGACGATTGCCGGTTTGATCACCAGTGTTCAGAGAAAAGTTAGTAGACAAGGTCAATCTTGGGCAATTGTCACAATCGAGGATCTTGAAGGTGCGATAGATGTTCGATTCTTCTCAAATGCATACCAACAACATGCGCTGAATCTCATAGAAGATCGAATCGTTGTTGTGCGAGGGAGAATAGATAAAAAGGAAGAGACTCCACAAGTAACAGCGTTGGATCTCTCAATTCCAGATATTAATCAAGCTCCGATTGGTCCTTTCATCATTCGTCTCGAAGCAGAACGTTGTACGCCTCCTATCGTTGATCGAATGAAAGAGATATTGCGTTCCCATCCCGGAACTCGCGAAGTCCACCTCAAGATTGAAGGTGGTACCAAGAACACCACACTTCGTCTTGATGACGGTCTGAAAATCACAGCATCGCCAAGCCTGAGCGCAGATTTAAAGTCTGTTCTTGGTCCAGATTGCTTGGTTTAGCCTCGTTTGTGTTGGTAAGGATTTATCACCCGCCAGGTTTTGATGGTGGCATTTAGACTGATCCTGTGAATCCAACCGATGTGATGCGTGTTGTAGACCTGCGCGGCAAGCGTCTGACAAAGGTGCAGTATCAAGCGCTCTTGCCACGAGCGGTCATCGATATTGATTCTGCTCTCACATCGATTGAGCCAATTCTTTCAGCCGTTAAAAATGGTGATGAATCAACGCTCAGAGATCTGAGCCTCAAGTTTGATGGTGTCGCTCCGCACTCTTTACGGGTTCCCACGTCAGTGATTGATCAAGCACTTGCAGCCTTAGACCCAGACCTAAAGCAAGTAATGAGTGAGGCAATTCGCAGAGTAAGAATTGTCCACCGGGATCAACAACGTGGAGTGAACAATGTCCGAGTAGTTGATGGGGGAGAAGTCGAAGAGCGTTGGATTCCTGTTGATCGAGTAGGGCTTTATGTCCCAGGTGGTCGCGCGGTTTATCCAAGTTCTGTGATCATGAATGTCGTTCCCGCACAGATTGCGGGCGTTCGAAGCATCGCGCTGGCATCACCGGGTCAGAAAGAAAATGAAGGTTGGCCTCACCAAACAATTCTCGCCGCTTGCGCACTTCTAGGGATAGATGAGATCTATGCGATGGGCGGCGCACAAGCTATCGCGGCTTTTGCCTATGGGGTTTCCAATCAAGGAAGAGAAGTTCTTGCTCCTGTAGATCTTGTCACAGGACCTGGCAATATCTATGTTGCAGCTGCGAAGCGTGCACTACGCGGCAAGATTGGAATTGATTCTGAAGCAGGACCAACTGAGATCGCAATCGTTGCAGATAATTCTGCGCGCGCTCAAGAGGTAGCTGCGGACCTTATGAGTCAAGCTGAACACGACACTATTGCAGCAGCAGTCTTGATTACTGATTCGGCTTCGCTAGCCGATGATGTTCAGAAAGCAATTATCAAGCGCATTAAGCAGACAAAGCACTCAGTTCGCATTTCTGAAGCGCTGAGTGGAATTCAGTCAGCCATTGTCATTACTGATAATTTAGAGCAATCGATTGATATTGCTAATGCTTATGCAGCAGAGCATCTCGAGCTACAAGTAGCTAATCCGTACCAAGCAAGTTTAAGTATTCGAAATGCTGGCGCAGTATTTCTAGGTCGTTTCACCCCAGTTTCTCTAGGTGACTACCTTGCGGGTTCCAATCACGTCCTACCAACAGGTGGCTGTGCCTGTCACTCCAGCGGGCTATCAGTCCAAACTTTTTTGCGAGGCCTACATTTCATAACCTATAACGAGCGTGCGCTACGAGAGATTGCCACCAGTGTCATCACCTTCGCTAATGCCGAAGATCTGCCAGCTCACGGCGAAGCGATTGCTGCTCGTTTTGATAATTCAGGAGAGCAGTTATGACTCAACGTTGGCCAGAGTGGCTCCAGATTAATGACAATCTCCGTGATTTATCGCCATATGGAGCGCCACAAATTGATTCACCGGTTCGCCTCAACACCAATGAGAATCCTTACAATCTAGATCCGACTTTGCAAGCTTCAATCGTGGCAGCGATTTCTGAAAACGTCTCTCACCTCAATCGCTATCCCGATCGTGATGCAATAGCGTTGCGAGAAGAACTCGCCCTCTTTATCAATGAGAGTTCTGGAACAACGCTCAACTCTGCAAATGTCTGGGCAGCAAATGGTTCCAATGAAATCTTGCAGAGCATCGCTCTTGCCTTCAAAGGTTCAGCAATGGGCTTCGAACCCTCCTACTCGATGCATCCCTTAATTTCTCGAGCGGTCGGGAAGAGTTGGATCTCTGTTCCTCGTAGAGCCGACTTTTCAATAGATCTACCGACTGCGCTCATGAAAATCTCTGAATCGAAGCCTGGAATCATCTTCCTTACAACCCCGAACAATCCAACAGGTGGAAGTGTTGACCTTGATGAGATAAAAGCAATTGCTGTTAAGGCTCGTGAAGTAAGCGCATTGCTAGTGGTGGATGAAGCGTATGCAGAATTCTCAAGTTCACCTTCGGCAGTGACTTTGATAAGCGACTATCCCAATATTCTGGTCTCTCGGACCATGAGCAAGGCTTTTGCATTTGCAGGAGCACGATTGGGCTATCTGATTGCACAACCTGCAGTCATAGATGCGATGTTGTTAATCAGACTTCCGTATCACCTGAGTGATCTGACCCAAGCAGCCGCATTAGCTGCGCTACAAGAGCGAATGCGCCTCAGGCGAGACGTAGAACAGATCAAAGTCGCCCGTGATGGGGTGGCTACTGAACTTCTCGCCATGGGACTCAAAGTTTTGCATTCAGATGCCAACTTCCTTCTCTTTACAGGCTTCACTAAGAGCGCCCAGGAAATTTGGAACGCCTTAGTTGATAAGGGAGTTCTCATTAGAGATGTAGGAATTCCAGGACATTTGCGAGTAACGATAGGTACCACAGAGGAGAATCGAGCCTTTGTGAGCGCGCTGAGTTCAATTCTCTAATCAGGTCGCGCTAGTGCTCGCCTTTGGGGAATAATTCAGCCATGACAAATCCCCGTAATGCTCGCGTCGAACGCTCGACTAAAGAGTCCTCAGTTCTGGTAGATCTTAAACTCGATGGCACCGGAGTCGTGGATGTCAACACGGGAGTTCCCTTCTTCGACCATATGTTGTCGCAGTTAGGAAAACACTCTGGGTTTGATCTCTACGTCAAAACTACCGGTGATACGGATGTCGATTCTCATCACACAGTTGAAGATACATCGCTGGCTTTCGGTCAAGCTCTACGAGAGGCGTTGGGAGATAAGTCGGGTATTCGCCGTTTTGGTAGCGCACTTGTTCCATTAGATGAAGTGCTCGTTCAGGTCGCAGTAGATCTCTCGGGTCGCCCGTATCTCGTGCACCGTCAACCCGAAATTGTCGAACTTATTGGAACGTTTGATACAACTTTGGGGCGTCATATCTGGGAATCAATTGTTGCCGAAGCGCGAATAGGTCTGCATATCCGCGTACTTGAAGGAAGAAATGCTCATCATGTTCTTGAGGCGCAATTCAAAGCAGTAGCGCAGGCATTTAAAGATTCTGTTGCACTTGACTCTCGTAGTTCTGGAATACCTTCCACCAAGGGCGTGCTTTGATCGCCATCCTTGACTACGGATCAGGCAACATACGTTCAGCCCAGCGTGCATGCGAAAACAATTCTCATGAAGTAGTCATCACATCTGACTATCAGACTGCACTCGATGCTGATGGCCTGGTGATACCTGGTGTTGGCGCATTTGGCGCATGCATGAAGGGATTAGTTGCAGTCCGGGGCGATGAGCTGGTTCGTGAACGAGTTCGAGAGAAGAGAAAAATCCTCGGAATATGTGTGGGAATGCAGATTCTCTTTGCCGATTCGGAAGAACTCTATGAAGGAGAAAAACCGCGTGGCGTAGGGATCTTCCCAGGATCAATCCGCAAACTTGTCGCACCTGTCTTGCCTCACATTGGCTGGAATCAAGTGAAAGTAAATCCCGGCAGTAGAGCATTTGAAAGCATCGAAAGAGAACGCTTTTACTTCGTGCACTCTTATGCAGCCCTTGATGAAGTCAATGGAGCGCTGAATGTAAGCACCAATTATGGAAGTGACTTCATAGCTGCGCTCGAAACTGATTCGGTGACCGCCGTGCAGTTCCATCCCGAAAAGAGTGGTCGCGCAGGCCTCACTCTGATCTCCAACTGGGCGGCATCGCTATGAAGAGACTCGAACTTCTTCCTGCAGTTGATGTGCGCGAAGGGCAAGCGGTTCGCTTGGTGCAAGGGGAGTTGAGCAATCAGACTAGTTACGGTTCTCCGATTGATGCAGCGCTGGACTTCCAAAGCGCTGGTGCTGAGTGGATTCACCTCGTAGATTTAGATGCGGCATTTGGAACGGGAAGCAATCACGAGTTACTTGCTGATGTCATTGGACAACTTGATATTAAAGTTGAGCTCTCGGGTGGTATTCGCGATGAGGAATCTCTGGCTCGCGCAATAGCGACGGGATGTGCTCGAATCAATCTCGGAACTGCAGCGCTTGAGAATCCAGAATGGACCGCTTCGGTGATATCTCGTTTTGGCGATCTTATTGCGGTGGGTCTGGATGTCCGAGGTCATACTCTGGCTGCTCGTGGGTGGACCCGAGAAGGTGGAGACCTCTTTGAGACTATCGCGCGTCTTGATAAGGATGGCTGCTCACGTTACGTCGTAACAGATGTAAATAAAGATGGAACTCTCAAAGGGCCCAATGTCGAACTTCTCAAGGAAGTTTGTGCAGCCACGAAGAGGCCCATCATTGCATCTGGAGGAGTATCGACGCTTGAAGATCTAGAGCAATTACGGTTGCTTACCCAGATTGGCGTTGAAGGTGCAATCGTTGGAAAGGCGCTCTATGCCAGAGCTTTCACTTTAGAAGATGCGTTACGCATTGCGGACGGACGTTGATATGAGTCAACAAATAACGAGTCTTGCGACGCGAATAATTCCCTGCCTTGATGTCTCTCAAGGCCGCGTTGTCAAAGGAATCAATTTCCGTAATCTGATCGACGCGGGCGATCCCGTTGAAATGGCGCGGGTGTATGACGCAGAAGGTGCCGATGAGATTACTTTTCTTGATATCACTGCGAGCACTGAGGGCAGAAAGACAACTCTGGATGTCGTGCGACGTACTGCTGATGAGGTTTTCATCCCAATGACAGTAGGCGGAGGAATTAGCTCTGCTGAAGACGTCAATCAATTACTACGCGCTGGTGCCGATAAAGTTTCTATCAATACCTCTGCCATCCAGAATCCATCTCTGATCAATGAAATAAGCGATCAATTTGGCTCTCAAGTTCTAGTTATCTCCATTGATGCCAAGCGAGGTCGTACAGCCTCTGGATTTGAAGTTACAACGCATGGAGGCAAGACCGAGACTGGAATCGATGCGCTTTACTGGATTGAAGAGTCAATCAAGCGAGGTGTGGGCGAAATTCTCCTTAACTCAATGGATATGGATGGCACTCGTGCCGGATATGACTTGGAGTTAATCCGTAAAGTGCGCGAAATTTCGACGGTTCCCATTATTGCCAGCGGGGGAGCCGGAGATATCGATGATTTTGGTAGAGCTATTGAATCTGGAGCCGATGCGCTTCTTGCCGCAAGCATTTTCCACTTCGGCATCTATCGAATTGCAGATATCAAGCGTGATCTTGCGCGCAAAGGATTCACAGTGCGAGACGCAGATGCGCAATGGAAGATATAGGGAAGAATAAGAAAATGAATCAGCAGCTACTCGATCGATTAGCAAGCTCGGATCAACTCCTGCCTGCCATCGTTCAAGATGCTGCTTCAAAAGAAGTCCTGATGTTGGCCTGGGTCAATCGAGAAGCCTTGCAGAAGACAATAGATAGCAAGAGAGCTACATTCTGGAGCAGAAGCCGTAACCAAATCTGGGTCAAGGGAGACACGTCTGGAAACTATCAAGAGATAGTTGATATCAAGCTCGATTGCGATTCGGATGCCATCCTCTTTCTTGTACAGAGCCATGGGCCTGCATGTCATACGGGAGAGCGGACCTGTTTCTTTTCACGATTGGATTCGAGCTCATGAAGTTGATGACGCGAGATGAATTTCGCGAATACGCACGCAACTTTAATGTCATTCCCGTAGCCGAGAGTTATCTGGTTGATAATGAAACTCCTCTTACTCTCTATAACAAATTAGCGGCCAATCGCGAGAACACCTTCTTATTGGAATCTGCCGAACACGGCGGCGCATGGTCGAGATACTCATTTATTGGCGTCTCAAGCGAAGCGACGTTAACTGAGAAAAATGGCCTCGCCGCATGGATTGGGACAATGCCGGCTGGCGCGCCAGTAGATATCAATCCGCTGGAAGCACTTCACATCGCAAGTCGCCATCTACGGTCGCCGCAAATTCCTGACTTGCCACCTCTGACTGGTGGCTTAGTGGGATATATGGGATACGACGCAGTGCGCCGTTTAGAAAAGTTACCTTCAACTGCGCCTGATTTACTCAAACTTCCTGAAATAGCTTTCATGCTGACTACAGATCTCGCAGTTTACGACCACCTTAAAGGCACAGTAATTCTCATTGCTAACGCCATTAACTGGGATGGATCTGATGAGAGAGTCGACCTTGCTTATGACGCAGCATTGACTCGACTAGCTGGTATGCGCGCATCTCTGGCTGCTGATTTGGCGAGCTCAGTTCTGGAAATTCCAGAAAACCATTCTCCCGTCTTCACGCGAAACTTCACATCTGAGCAATACATAGAGAAGATCGGAGCGATTAAAGAAGAGATCAAGAGTGGAGAAGCTTTTCAAGTTGTGCTCTCACAGAGATTCAGTATGGAGTGCAGCGCCGACCCCATTGATGTTTATCGCATGCTTCGTCTCAAAAACCCCAGTCCTTATATGTATCTCTTCCGTTTTGCGAATCAACTTTCTGTAGTGGGTTCAAGTCCTGAAGCGCTTGTGAAAGTTACTGGCAATGAAGTGATGGTTCATCCTATTGCTGGTACTAGAAAACGCTCTGCAAATCCAGAGGAAGATCAACGATTAGGTGAAGAGCTACTCGCTGACCCCAAAGAACGTGCCGAGCACTTGATGTTGGTCGATTTAGGACGAAATGATTTAGGTCGAGTTTGTGCGGCGGGCACAGTCAATGTTGTTGAGTTCATGCAGTTAGAGCGTTATTCGCATGTGATGCACATAGTGTCGACGGTTACTGGAGAATTAGCTGCAGGAAAGAGTCCTGTTGAAGCGCTATATGCAGTGTTTCCCGCGGGAACCCTTTCAGGAGCTCCCAAACCGCGCGCCATGGAGATCATTGAAGAGCACGAGCCCTCTCGTCGCGGAATTTATGGCGGTGCAATCGGTTACGTTGACTTTACGGGCAATCTTGATACGTGTATTGCAATACGCACTGCAGTCATCAAAGACAAAACTGCATACGTGCAGGCTGGTGCCGGGATTGTTGCTGATTCAGATCCTGCTAGTGAGAATGAAGAGTGTCTCAATAAAGCCGCAGTTGTGTTGGGCGCAGTCGCGGCGGCGAATTCCATCCGAACTATTGCTTCTGACAAATCGAAGTGATGAAGCGATGAGCGTTCTTGATTCGATTATCGAAGGTGTCCTCGAAGACCAGAAATTGCGCCAATTATCAGAGCGTGATCTCGAATCGAGAATTGGTGAAATTGCACCCACACGTGATGTACTCACTGCTCTGCGCAGCCGGGATTTCTCGATCATTGCAGAAGTAAAGAGATCCTCGCCAAGCAAAGGCGCCCTAGCAGATATTCCTGAACCGGAAGTTTTAGCAGCTCGCTACCAAGAGGCGGGAGCATCTATTGTGAGCGTTCTTACCGAAAATCGGAGATTCGGTGGAACGCTAGAAGATCTCTCTCGCGTTCGAGAGCATGTCACAATTCCCGTATTACGAAAAGACTTCATCGTTAATGAGTATCTGGTTCGTGAATCTCGAGCGTACGGTGCAGACCTTCTCTTGCTGATTGTTGCGGCCCTTGATGATCATCAACTTTTGGATTACCACTCATTGGGTCGCGAATTAGGGATGCGAGTTCTCGTAGAAGTTCATGATGAAAGTGAACTTGAGCGAGCCTTGAACATCAACCCTGAGATTGTCGGAGTTAACTCGCGAAACTTGAAAACGCTCGAGATAGACCTATCGAATTTTGGGCGCCTGATTCCTCAGATCCCTGATTCCATTTATCGAATAGCAGAGTCAGGCATAGCAACCCGCTCAGATGTACAGATTGCGCACGATTCAGGCGCGGACGCAATTTTGGTGGGCGAGTCACTCGTCAGGGCTGGTTCACCAGAGTCGGCAATCCAAGAATTTCTAAGTGTCGCAAAAAGTTAAGATTACGTAGAATCCCGTTATGGAGCGCTCATCAATCGTCGGCCACTTTGGGCCTTATGGTGGACGTTTTGTCCCCGAGGCGTTGATTGCAGCTCTTGAAGAACTTGATGCGGCTCATCAATCTGCCCAGCGAGATCAAGAATTTCAAAATCAATTAGCTGATTTGCATAAGACATATACCGGAAGACCTTCGATCATCACGGAGGCGACGAGATTTTCTGCACATGCTGGCAACGCGCGAATTCTTCTTAAGCGCGAGGACCTCAATCACACCGGAAGCCACAAGATCAACAATGTTTTAGGGCAAGCGCTACTAACGAAGCGAATGGGCAAAAAGCGAATCATCGCCGAGACTGGAGCCGGTCAACATGGTGTGGCGTCAGCAACCGCGGCGGCGCTTCTTGGGTTGGAATGCGTTGTCTACATGGGCGAAGAAGACACTAAACGACAAGCTCTCAATGTTGCGCGTATGAAATTACTTGGTGCAACTGTTGTTCCAGTCACAACAGGTTCACGAACTTTGAAGGATGCCATCAATGAAGCGATGCGAGATTGGGTCACCAATGTCGAGACCACTCACTATTTATTGGGTACTGTCGCAGGGCCACATCCATTCCCGACCATGGTACGAGACTTCCACCGCATCATCGGAGTCGAAGCTCGCGCACAAGTTCTCGAATTAACTGGGAGACTCCCAGATGCCGTACTCGCTTGTGTAGGTGGTGGATCTAATGCAATCGGCATCTTCCATCCATTTATCGATGATGCGGGCGTGCGATTGATCGGTTTAGAAGCCGGTGGATCAGGTGTAGAGACTGGAAAACATGCAGCCACGATCGTTGGGGGAACTCCTGGAGTTTTACACGGAACTCGCTCATATGTGCTGCAGGATGAAAATGGTCAGACGGTTGAATCTCACTCGATCTCTGCAGGACTTGATTACCCCGGTGTAGGACCAGAACATGCCTACCTTCATGACATCGGACGAGCCGAATATCGCGCCATCACTGATGATCAAGCTATGCACGCATTCGCATTACTCTCCAAAACTGAAGGCATTATTCCTGCAATCGAAACAGCACATGCTTTGGCTGGTGCACTACAAGTTGGAAATGAACTAGGTCGCGATGCGATATTGCTCATTAATCTTTCGGGTCGTGGCGACAAAGATGTGCACACTGCAGCGCAATACTTCGGAATCCCGCTCTAGGTTTAATTCTCCTTACTGGAATCACAATGAGCCGGCTATCAGACGTTTTCCTTCGAGCAAAAAGTGAAAATCGCGCAGCATTGATTGGTTATATGCCAGCAGGTTTTCCTACCAAAGAGCGTTCACAAGAGATTATTGCTGCGATGGTCAGCGGTGGAGTAGATATTGTTGAGGTCGGATTTCCCTACAGCGATCCAGTGATGGATGGTCCAGTAATCCAGCAAGCCGCGGAAATTGCACTCGCGAATCGCACTAGCGCCCAGGATGTTATGGATGTCGTCTCTAGCGTTTCGGTGCCAGCGCTAGTTATGTCTTATTGGAATCCCATCGAACGCGTAGGTGTGGAAGCTTTCGCTGCGAATCTTTACGAATCTGGGGGAGTAGGCGTCATTACGCCCGACCTGACAGTTGAAGAATCAGAATCGTGGATCAACGCAACCTCGGATAAAGGCATTGATCGCGTCTATGTAGTTGCTCCAAGTTCGAGCGACGAGCGGTTAGCAAAAGTGACAGCCGCATGTTCCGGATTTGTCTATGCAGCAAGTTTGATGGGCGTTACGGGCGCTCGAAATTCCATCTCTCATTCCGCAGGTGACCTCGTTGCCCGGGTGCGACGGGTCACGGATCTGCCAGTAGCTGTTGGTTTAGGGGTCTCAACCCGGGAGCAAGCAGCTCAGGTTGCCCAGTATGCCGACGGTGTAATCGTGGGCTCAGCCTTTATTAAGTTGGTCCTTGAGGCATCTAATGAGAAAGATGGAATCGAAGGAGTTAGAGTTCTCGCTGCGGAACTTGCGGCTGGGGTTCGACGAGCCTAAGCCCTATCGATTTTCAGAAGACCAAACGACAGAGGAGTCATCGTGCCAAAAGAACCACGCCCCCGAGATAATCGCAAAGCAAAGAATTCTGGCGATAACGTCACGCGCAACCTAGTCATAGGCATGGTCGGCCTTGTCGTACTCTCGGGACTCATCTTCACCGTGCTGGATAAGCGCGGCGCCTCCGATGTTGCTCTTCCTGCCACCATCGAAAGTATTGACTCTTCCAACAATGGCGAACCTGTCGTCGCTCAGATCCTGCCTGAAAACGATTATGGAATTGTCTTCAACGCCGACACGCCATTCACAATTGATATCTGGGAAGACTTTCAATGTCCGTACTGCAAGTTCTTCGAGACCGCTATGGGCGACTATCTTGAAACGTTAGTGCGCGAGAAGCAGGCAAAAGTTGTTTATCACATGGCCTCCTTCCTCGGACAAGAATCAGTGCGAGCTTCAAATGCTGCAAATTGCGCAGTCGAAGAGGGACGCTTCATCGAGTTCCATCAAGCGCTCTATGACGTTCAGGCTTCCGAGAACAGTGGAATCTTCTCCAATAAAAATCTAGTCGAAATTGGAAAACGTTTAGGCATCACAAGTCCAACATTTGAAAGTTGCGTTAACGACAACAAATTCGGCGACACTGTAAAGAAGGTGGGAGAGTCAATGGCAAAGAACAATGTCCAGGGCACCCCAACCGTCTTCATCAATGGAAAACTATGGAATCGCTCCGGGTCTGAGTTCGTGCTTGATGAGTTTAAGGCGGCGGTCGAAGCAGCGAAGCAGTGATAATCGCTTCGATACCTTCGCCTTCCCAATCTCAATTTGAGATTGGTCCACTCACCTTTCACTTCTACGCGCTCTGCATCATCGCAGGCGTGATTGCAGCGGTATCTATCGGCAATAAGCGATACATGGCAATGGGCGGAGCTCGCGGTGTTGTCAGCGATGTTGCGCTATTGGCCGTTCCAGCAGGTGTCATCGGCGGTCGCGTTTATCACGTCATAACTTCGCCAGAGAAGTACTTTGGCGCAAATGGCGATCCCATTGCTGCGCTCTATATCTGGGAAGGTGGCTTAGGAATTTGGGGAGCAATTTCTCTTGGATTTGCCGGCGCATACATCGCGTATCGTCGAAATCCAAGAAATCAAGGAATCGAATTTGCTCGTTTTGCAGATGCGCTCGCACCGGCGCTACTTGTTGCGCAAGCAATTGGCCGCTGGGGTAATTGGTTCAATAAGGAACTCTTTGGAAGACCATTAGATGCTCCATGGGCACTTGAAATTCCACCGGCATATCGCCCGATGGGATTTTCTGCAGACGCAACATTTCACCCAGTTTTTCTCTATGAATCCATCTGGTGTATTTCGATTGCCGTGTTACTTGTTTCGATTCCCAAGGCTCGGTCTCTGACCCCCGGATCAATTTTCGCTCTCTATGTCGCTCTCTATAGTCTGGGACGAGGTTTCATTGAACTCATCCGCATTGATGACTCCAATCTGATTCTTGGCCTCAGACTCAATGTCTTCACCAGCATCACACTTTTCACTCTCGCGACTCTGTACGTAATCAGAAGCAATAGAGGCAAAAGTTCTAGCAATACACCACAGAAATAGGGCGACGGGTCTAAACTACTGTCATGGGAATGGCAGAGATTCATCTTCGCAACGAGAATCACAGAGCGCACCGCGCAGGATGGTTAAGGGCCGCCGTTCTGGGCGTCAACGACGGGCTTGTCTCTACTGCCTCATTAATGATTGGCGTTGTTTCTGCCCAGAAGAATGATTTTGTCGTCACTGTAGGTTTTGCTGGTATCGCTGCTGGCGCAATGTCGATGGCGGTAGGAGAGTACGTTTCAGTTCGATCGCAGAACGATATCGAGGACTCTGATCGAGAGTTAGAGATTGAACATTTGGCTCTCGACCCAGAAGGCGAACTAGAAGAACTCACTCTGATCTATCAGGATCGAGGGCTGTCACGTTCCACTGCCGAGAAGGTGGCCGCAGAACTTCACGCCCATGATGCGCTTGGCGCTCATCTACGTGACGAACTAGGCCAGAGCGAAACAACCAAAGCTCGACCTCTCCAAGCTGCCTTCGCTTCGGCACTCAGTTTCACAGCAGGTGGATTTATTCCATTGCTGGGCGCGTTAGCCCCCAGTTTGGGAGGCAAAGCGATCTCCATCATCTCCATCACGATGCTGGGTTTACTGATTGCCGGCGTGATTAGCGCAAAGACCGCAGGTTCAAGCGTTGCCAAAACCACCGCTCGCATCGTATTTGGCGGCTCGCTTGGCATGGCCATCACCGCGCTTGTTGGACAAGTCGCGCACGTTTCGGGAATCTAGAGAAGACGCTCTTGTCGCTCCTTTAGTTCTCCAAATTACGGAGTTCTTGATAGATTTTGCCCTCTTCATCGGGCCATTGCCGTCCCACTCAAGCATCTAAAGAAGAATTACTTCAAAAAAATAGTGGGGGCGATCCGTGGCTTTATTTTCAGCTATTCCTGAAGCCCAGGGTCTATACAACCCTGTCAACGAACACGATGCTTGTGGCGTTGCAATGGTCGCAACTCTGAATCGCAGAGCCACCCACGAGATCGTCGCACAGGGATTAACTGCGCTGAGAAATCTAGAGCACCGCGGCGCATCTGGAGCTGAAGTCAATAGCGGCGATGGTGCAGGCATACTCATCTGCATTCCAGATCAATTCTTCCGCGAAGTCTTACCTTTTCAATTACCAACCGCTGGGGCATATGCAGCAGGCGTTGTCTTTTTACCTAAAGATTTTGGAAGTAAGGCACGAATTGCGCAGATTGCGGAAGAAGAGAAGTTAGTAATTCTTGGTTGGCGCGAACTTCCCATTAACTCAACTTCACTCGGCGCCACAGCCTTGTCGGTCATGCCGCATTTTGAGCAGATTTTTATTTCGAGCCCAGATGGAATTTCAGATCTTGATCTTGATAGACGCGCTTTCTGTTTCCGAAAGAGAGTAGAGCACGAACTCTCTGTTTATTTCACATCTCTTTCATCGCGCACCATCGTCTATAAAGGAATGCTCACAACTGGCCAGCTCGAAGAGTTCTTCCCAGATCTTTCAGACTCGCGATTGGTCTCTCCGTTAGCGCTGGTTCACTCTCGATTCTCGACAAATACGTTTCCTTCCTGGCCGCTTGCCCACCCATATCGCTTCATTGCTCACAATGGTGAAATCAATACTGTGCGCGGAAACCGCAACTGGATGGCTGCTCGTGAAGCACTTCTCGAGAGTGAATTGATTCCAGGTGATCTCAAGCGACTTTTCCCCATAGTCGATCCTGCTGGTAGTGACTCTGCATCATTTGATGAAGTGCTTGAGTTGCTCTATCTCGGTGGACGATCGCTTCCACACTCTATTTTGATGATGATTCCGGAGGCTTGGGAGAACCACGAGACTATGCCACCGAAACTCCGTGACTTCTATCGATTCCATGCTTCACTGATGGAGCCTTGGGATGGTCCAGCATGCGTGACATTTACTGACGGAAAACTGATTGGTGCAGTACTGGATCGCAATGGTCTACGCCCTTCGCGTTATTGGGTAACAAAGGATGGATTGGTAGTACTTGCAAGCGAAGTAGGCGTTCTTGATATTCCACAAGAGAACGTTTTACGTAAAGGCCGACTCCAACCAGGGCGAATGTTCCTCGTAGATATCGATGCAGGACGAATCATTGAAGATGATGAGATTAAAGATTCACTAGCTCACAGTGCGCCGTATGGTGAATGGCTTCATGCGGGAATCGTCAGACTCTCAGAATTATCTGCTCGCGAGCACATCATCTATCCACACTCATCAGTTCTACGTCGACAGCGCGCATTCGGATACACCGAAGAGGAATTGCGACTCATCATTACTCCCATGGCGAAGTCTGGTATCGAGCCCATTGGTTCGATGGGCACAGATACGCCGATCGCAGCGCTTTCAGCAAAGCCACGTTTGCTCTTCGACTATTTCTCTCAACTCTTTGCCCAAGTAACAAATCCACCACTTGATGCCATTCGAGAAGAACTCGTCACATCTTTAGGTGGATCGATTGGCCCCGAACATAATCTCCTTGATCCGGGGCCAGCATCGTGTCGTCAGATTTCACTCGCATTTCCGGTTATCGACAATGATGAATTAGCAAAGATCATCCATGTAAATGCTGACAATAATCATCCTGGGTTATCTGCATACGTCGTTCGAGGACTCTTCCCAATCGCTGAAGGTGGCGAGGGGCTCAAGGAGCGGATAGAAGAAATTCGCGCTGAAGTTTCACAAGCAATCAACGAAGGCGCCCGCATCATTGTTCTATCTGACCGTGACGGAGATGCGGAAAATGCACCGATTCCATCATTATTGCTTACTGCAGCAGTTCATCACCATTTGATTCGCGAGAAGACCCGTACCAAAGTAGGCCTTGTCGTTGAAACTGGTGAAGTACGCGAAGTTCACCATGTTGCGCTCCTGATTGGATATGGCGCGGCCGCTGTCAATCCATATCTCGCAATGGAGACTGCAGAAGACTTGGTATTGCAAGGCGTCATCACGGGCCTCACACCAGAAAAAGCGGTCAAGAACCTCATCAAATCATTAGGCAAAGGCGTTTTGAAGGTTATGTCAAAGATGGGAATCTCCACGATTGCTTCATATACGGGAGCACAAGTCTTTGAAGCGATTGGACTTTCTCAGGCGCTGGTCGATCAATACTTTGTCGGGACAACATCGCGTCTTGGGGGAGTCGATCTCTCTGTCATAGCTGATGAAACTATTGCGCGTCACCACATTGCTTATCCGCCCGGGGGAGAAGTTCCTGGTTCAAAACGTTTGCCAATCGGTGGGGAATATCAGTGGCGTCGTGATGGCGAACCTCATCTCTTTGATCCAGAAACTGTGTTCGCCCTTCAGCACTCAACTCGTTCGAAGCGTTATGACATTTTCAAGCGTTACACGTCGAAAGTCGACAACCAAGCGAAAGCGCTCATGACGCTTCGTGGACTTTTCACCTTCAAAGAGGGAGTTCGTCCACCTATTTCATTAGATGAAGTTGAACCAGTTTCATCAATCGTCAAAAGATTCTCCACGGGCGCCATGTCTTACGGATCCATTTCACAAGAGGCGCACGAAACTCTCGCTATCGCGATGAATCGAATTGGCGCAAAATCAAATACCGGCGAAGGTGGGGAAGATCCTGAGCGCTTCACTCCTTTATCCAATGGAGATTCAAAGCGTTCAGCAATAAAGCAAGTTGCATCAGGTCGATTTGGCGTAACAAGTGAATACCTTGTTAATGCGGATGACATTCAGATCAAGATGGCACAAGGTGCAAAACCTGGCGAAGGTGGGCAGTTACCAGGAAATAAGGTTTATCCATGGATCGCGAAGGTCCGATATTCGACCCCTGGAGTCGGCTTGATTTCGCCTCCTCCACATCACGACATCTATTCCATTGAGGACTTAGCTCAACTCATTCACGACCTTAAGAACTCCAACAAAGATGCTCGGATTCACGTCAAACTTGTTGCTGAAGTTGGCGTCGGAACTGTTGCGGCTGGCGTGAGCAAAGCCCATGCAGATGTTGTTTTGATTTCGGGACACGATGGCGGTACCGGAGCATCTCCACTGACATCGTTGAAACATGCAGGAGCCCCATGGGAACTTGGTCTTGCCGAAACGCAACAAACATTGATTCTGAATGGACTCCGCGATCGCATCGTTGTTCAAACTGATGGCCAGATGAAGACTGGAAGAGATGTCATCATCGCCGCGCTGTTGGGCGCTGAGGAGTTTGGTTTTGCAACTGCACCGCTTGTGGTTTCTGGTTGCGTAATGATGCGCGTCTGTCATCTTGATACCTGTCCTGTTGGAGTTGCCACCCAGAACCCTGAGTTACGTAAACGCTTTACTGGTAAACCAGAATTCGTCGAGACATTTTTTGAATATGTCGCAGAAGAAGTCCGCGAATGGCTAGCAAAGCTGGGATTCAGGACTCTCGAGGAAGCGATTGGTCAGGTTGAATTCCTCGATACCGCTGATGCGATTGATCATTGGAAGGCAAGCGGATTAGATCTTGCGCCGATCCTTGCTTTCCCAGATGTCGCAAAGAATGCGCCCCGCCGCAACACAACAAAGCAAGACCATGGCCTGAGCGCAGCTCTTGATAATGAACTCATCGCTTTAGCGGCGCCAGCTCTGGAAAATTCTGAAGCGATTAAGTTGCAGTTGCCCATCAAGAATAGAAATCGAACCGTCGGAACCATGCTAGGTGCAGAAATCACACGACGTTTTGGCGGCAAAGGTCTTCCCGATGACACAATCGATATCACTTTCCATGGCTCTGCCGGACAATCACTCGGAGCTTTCATTCCTCGAGGTTTAACGCTCCGACTATACGGAGATACCAATGACCACCTGGGCAAAGGACTATCGGGTGGGCGTCTAATTGTCCGCCCCGATGAACGAGCAAACTTTCCTTCAGAAGGCAATGTCATTGCTGGAAATGTCGTGGGTTATGGCGCAACGCAAGGTGAAATATTTGTCCGTGGAATCGTCGGCGAGAGATTCTGCGTGCGAAATTCTGGCGCGACTGCTGTAGTAGAGGGCGTCGGTGATCACGGTTGCGAGTACATGACAGGCGGAACCGTCGTAATCTTGGGAAAGACGGGACGTAACTTTGCAGCTGGCATGTCGGGAGGTCGAGCCTTTGTACTAGATCTCGATCCAGACTCTGTCAATACTGAGCTGGTTGATGTCCTCAGCGTTCCGCGGGACCAAAGTGAAAAGTTGCAATCAATCATCTCTAAGTTTTATGCAGAGACTGGTTCGTCAGTTGCGCAAAGACTCTTAGAGAATTGGCAAGAAGGTATGAAGCGAATCTCAATGGTGATGCCACGCGATTACGCACGAGTCCTAGAAGTAATTGATCGCGCTGAACGCGATGGTCGCTCTGCAGAACAAGCAATCATGGAGGCGCTCAATGGCTGATCCCAAAGGTTTTCTCAATACCGGTCGCGAAACTCCTAAGCGTCGCCCTGTCGATGTGCGCATCCGTGACTGGAAAGAAGTCTATGAAGAACAAGAGTTCGGCACTTTACAGAAGCAAGCTGGACGATGCATGGACTGCGGTATCCCTTTCTGTCATCAAGGGTGCCCACTAGGTAACCTCATTCCAGAGTGGAATGACTTGATATGGCGAAATGAAAAAGTCGATGCAATAGATCGTCTTCACGCCACAAATAACTTCCCAGAATTCACCGGACGTTTATGCCCAGCGCCATGTGAAACTGCTTGTGTTCTTGGCATCAATCAAGACCCAGTCACAATCAAACAAGTCGAACTGCGCACCATTGAAGAGGCTTTTGAGTCTGGCAATGTAAAACCTATGCAGCCTGATCGCATGACTGGAAAAACTGTTGCAGTTATTGGCTCAGGCCCTGCTGGTTTGGCTGCGGCTCAACAACTCACTCGAGCAGGTCATACCGTGGTGGTTTATGAACGCGCGCCAAAAATTGGCGGATTGTTGCGCTATGGAATCCCTGAATTCAAGATGGAGAAAGCGGTATTAGACCGACGACTTAATCAGATGCAGAGAGAAGGAACTCGTTTCCGCCCCGGCGTCAATGTTGGAGTAGATATTACCGCGGCTGAGTTAAAGACCAAGTACGACGCAGTTGTCCTAGCGGTAGGCGCAACACAGTGGCGAGATCTCAATATTCCTGGACGCGACAACAAAGGCGTATATCAAGCAATGGAGTACTTGCCATGGGGAAACAAACAAGCATTAAACGAACTTAACGAAGAGCCACCCATTAATGCACATGGAAAGCATGTGATTATTTTGGGCGGTGGAGATACTGGTGCAGATTGTCTCGGAACAGCAATTCGACAAGGCGCGGCCAGCATCACACAGATTGAAATCATGCCAAGACCAACCGACGAGCGTCCTTCATCTCAACCGTGGCCGATGTATCCCATGGTTTATCGCGTCAGTAGTGCGCACGAAGAGTCAGGCGAACGACTCTATGCAATATCTACCGAAGAGTTCATGGGAGATGGCGAAGGAAATCTCACGGCTCTCAAGATTGTTGAAACAACTTTCGTTGATGGCAAGTTTGAAAAAGTTCCAGGAACCGAACGTGAAATCCCAGCAGACTTAGTATTTCTTGCCATGGGATTCACAGGAATCGAGAAGAATGAGTTGGTGACTGGGCTCGAATTAGCTCTTGATCAACGAGGCAATATCGCTCGTGATGACCGATACAAAACAAATGTTGATGGCGTCTATGTCTGCGGTGATGCTGGTCGTGGACAATCTCTTATCGTGTGGGCAATCGCTGAAGGCAGAAGCGCTGCGTCCGCGGTAGATCAGCATCTGATGGGCCAAACACAACTTCCTTCTCCCATCGAACCAACCGCGCGTCCTTTGGCCGTGTGATTTTGAGCTGCTGTCAGGGTAATTTCGAGAATAAAGAGAGAATGGAATAAAGTAGCCAAATGCGCCGCGCAAAAATTGTATGCACGATGGGTCCTGCGGTTGAAAGCCCTGAAAAAGCGGCTGAACTCATCGCCGCAGGCATGAACGTGGCGCGACTCAATCTCTCCCATGGTGGTTATGAAGAACATCAGAATCGACTTGATCTAGTCCGCAAAGCAGCTGCCGATGCAGGCAAACCTGTCGCAATCCTGGTTGATCTACAAGGACCCAAAATCAGATTAGGTAGATTTGAAGACGGCCCATATGAACTGAGTCGGGGCGACAGATTTATCATAACTACCGATGAGATATCCGGAACAAGAGAGCGCGTTGGGACTACATACAAAGGATTGCCAGGAGATTGTAAAAAAGGCGATCGTATTCTCATTGATGATGGAAAAGTTACGGTCGAAGTAGTTGAAGTTAAAGGCAATGACGTCATCACAACTGTTATCGAACCAGGCGCAGTCTCTAACAACAAAGGCATCAATCTGCCTGGCGTTGCAGTGTCAGTTCCTGCAATGTCCGAGAAAGATAAAGAGGATCTCCGTTGGGGATTAAACGCGGGCGCTGATTTCATCGCACTCTCATTTGTCCGCTCCGCAAAAGATATTGATGACGTTCATCAGATTATGGATCAAGTTGGCAAGCGCCTTCCAGTCATTGCAAAAATTGAAAAACCACAAGCAGTCGAGAACTTAGAAGAAATTGTCTCAGCATTTGATGGCATCATGGTCGCTCGTGGTGATCTCGGTGTTGAGATGCCGATTGAAGATATCCCACTGGTACAGAAGCGTTGCGTAACCCTCGCGCGCGAGAACGCCAAGCCGGTTATCGTCGCAACTCAAATGCTTGATTCCATGATCACAAACTCGCGTCCAACACGCGCTGAAGCCACAGACTGCGCAAACGCGGTATTGGATGGAGCAGATGCGCTGATGCTTTCGGGCGAAACCAGCGTTGGATCATTTGCGATAGAAGCAGTCCAAACAATGGCACGTATCATTGAGAAAACAGAGAAAGAAGCTCTGCACTTGATTCCAGCGCTTCAACATAATCCACGTACTAAGGGCGGCGCCATTACAAAAGCGGCAACTGAAGTGGGAATCACAGTGGGCGCCAAATACTTGGCTGCGTTTACAAAATCAGGGGATTCAGCGCGCAGAATGTCCCGTCTGCGTTGTGCAATTCCAATTCTCGCCCTAACTCCCGATGCCGCTACTTTTAATCAGATGTCTTTGAGTTGGGGAGTCGAGCCAATCCTTACCCCGCTTGTCACAACAACCGATGAGATGGTCAAACAGGTCGATGCCATACTTCTCGAGTCACAGAGAGTTTCACGCGGCGAAGAAATTCTGATCGTCGCAGGTTCGCCTCCGGGGATTCCTGGCTCAACAAATGCGATGCGCGTGCACCGCATAGGTGATGCCGTGGGTGGCGCTGCTCCTGCCTATCGGTAGAATAATGAGGCTCAACCAGTAACGCCTCGGTACTCCAACGGTAGAGAGGGCAGTCTCAAACACTGCATAGTGTCGGTTCAAATCCGACTCGAGGCACATGCTTACTCCTTCTTCATCACAACCACACCGCATTCTTGTTGCCGAAGATGAGACTCTGATTCGCATGGATCTTGTCGAAATGTTAGGTGAAGCCGGATACAACGTCGTCGCACAAGCAAGTAATGGGCAAGAAGCTATCGAACTCGTAAACGAACATAAACCAGATTTAGCGATTCTCGATGTGAAGATGCCTATTCTTGACGGAATTTCAGCAGCTGAACAGATCATCTCAATCTCGCCAGTGCTCATACTCACCGCGTTTAGCCAGAAAGATTTGGTAGAGAGAGCTCGCGATGCCGGAGCGATGGCATACGTTGTTAAGCCATTCACCATTAATGATCTTCTTCCAGCAATTGAGATCTCTATCAGTCGCCACAAACAGATGAAGTCACTTGAAGCTGAAGTTGCTGATCTTCATGATCGATTAGAAACGCGCAAGATCATCGATCGAGCAAAGGGGATTTTGATGAAAGCCCTCAACCTTTCGGAGCCGGAAGCTTTCTCCTGGATTCAACGGGCGGCAATGGACCGCCGAATCACAATGAAAGAGGTCGCCGAGGCGGTCATCAACCCATCTGCAACATTGGATAAATAGGGCATATTCCGGGGATTGATTCCTGAGAAGGAAAATCTCATATAACGAGAAAGTTATCTGGCGTGTGGAGAACTCTCCTTGTGTGTTCCGTGAGCCTGACGCTAGCCTTCACCCCTCCCTGTCCCAGGGGGCATGATCATGAATGAAAGGCATTAAATGAAGAAGCAACGCTTAATTTCAGTTGCTGCCGTAATCGCACTTGCAGCAGGTTCTGCTGTCGCGGTTGCTCCAGCATCGAATGCAGCAGCTAAGACCATCACTCTCGCGTTTCAGGGTCCTCTTACAGGCGAAGAAGCGTCAGTCGGTCAAGATGAATTAGCTGGTATGCAATATGCAATCAAACTCTTTAACGCAAAGAACAAAGGTAAATTTGTAGTTAAGGTTGTTCAAGCAGACGACCAGGGCGATCCAGCACAATCTGCAAAGGTTGCGCCAGGAATTGCATCAAACAAGAAAGTTATCGGTCTTGTTGGAGCTGCTTATTCAGGTGCAACAATTGCAGCGCTCCCTTATTACAAGCAGCGCAACCTCGCAATGATTTCACCATCCGCAACTCGCGTGTCAATCACTGACCCAGCTGCAGGAAACATTGGCTTCCCAGTGTTTCACCGCGTAGTTCCTACCGATAAGGTCCAGGGACCATCACTATTCAAGTTAGCTACCAAGGGTGTTTCATCACCTAAGGTCTTCATCGTTGACGATCAGTCTGCTTATGGCGTTGGTCTCGTTGATTACATGAAGCCAACAATTCCTGCTGGTCAAGCAGTCGGATTTGATAGCGTCTCTGATAAGACAACTGACTGGTCTGCAACGATCTCTAAGGTCAAAACTGCAGGTGCAAACGTTGTTATTTACACCGGTTACTTCCCACAGGCTGCACCATTCTTCAAGCAGCTACGTGATAGCGGTTACACCGGAATCCTCGCAGGCGGCGACGGCGTACTAAGCCCTAGCTTCGTAACTCTTGCACCAGCATCAGTTCTCGAAGGTGTTCGCCTCACTGCAGGAACAGTCCCACTTGCTGAAATCGATGCAAAGATCGAAGCTGATTTCAAGGCCAAGATGGGTAAGGCCTCAGGCGTTTACGCTGCTGAGTCCATTGATGCTACAAACGTATTCCTAAGCTGTATCGCAAAGGGTGTTACAACTCGCGCTGCAATGCTTAAGTGCGTCAAGGCATATAGCGGAAAGTCACTTACCGGTTCCACCATTAAGTTCAATCAATATGGTGATGTCGCTGGTGGCGTCATGAATGGCTTCGAAGTCAAGGGTGGCGTTATCAAGTTCACAGGACCAGTAAAGTAATAAAGTAGTTAGATAGTTTTCGGCAGGTTCTCTTCTGGAGGGCCTGCCGAAACTCAATTTCTAAGTTTTAGATAGGAACTAGGACGCCTTGATAGGAAACTTTCTAGATCAATTTTGGTCGCTAACCTTTGGCGGCTTGAGCCTCGGCTTCATCTACATTCTCATCGCACTTGGCTACACCATGGTTTATGGCGTCCTGCGAATGATCAATTTTGCTAACTCCGAAATCTTCATGGTCGGCACATTTGCCACCATCATAATTATTAGAGATCTTTTTAAATTTACCCAAACTTCAGAGTATGCAACTGGCTTTAGGCTCTGGTTAATTCTTGGTACAGCACTTGTTTTTGCCATGGTGGTATCTGGAGTTCTATCTATGTTGGTTGAGATAGTGGCTTATCGCAGATTGCGACGAATGAACTCTGGAATTTTGGCTCCTCTCATTTCAGCCATTGGTGTCTCCATGGTGCTTGCAGAGAGCGTCCGAATTCTCACTGACTCAAGGCCAGTAGCAAGCCCTCGAGCCATGGAAAAGAAATTTCTTGGACAGTTTTTTGATGCGGGAATCCGAATTGATAACACGATAATTGTCATTTCCGCTCTGGTCCTTTTTGGAATTCTCATTACTTTTGTGAACAAAACTCGCATGGGTAAAGCAATCCGTGCGGTATCTATGAACCCCAATGCAGCTCGTTTGATGGGCATAAACATTGATGGCGTAGTTTCTGCGACATTCTTGGTAGGCGGCGTGATGACTGGTGCGGCCGGGTTCTTTTATGTTCTAAAGTATGAAAATACGTCCTCCAATATTGGTTTTGAATTAGGTATTGCAGCTTTCACCGCAGCGATTTTGGGCGGAATCGGCAATATCAAAGGCGCCTTTTACGGCGGTCTTGCACTGGGACTACTTGAGACTTATGCCTCGTTCTTCCTTGGTACTCAATGGAAGGCCGTCACTGTTTTTATCGTTCTTGTTCTTATTCTTTACACCAGACCGAACGGGTTATTCGGTGAAGCCTTAACCCAGACGAGGGCATGATGATAAATCTTCGCGATAAGGGAGCAGAAATCTGGGAAAGCCAAGGACGCCTTGGTCGCATTGGCATTGCTCTTGGCGGCGTTGCAATCGCCGCATCACTACCATTTATGGGCGGAACAATCCTCAATACCCCTATTGCAGATTATGAATCTGTACTCGTTTATCCAATAGCAATGTATGTACTTATGGCAATTGGCCTAAATATCGTTATTGGAAAGAGCGGTCTTCTTGATCTTGGCTATGTGGCTTTCTTTGCAATTGGCGCATACACCATGGGATTGCTTGGAACGAAAACTAGTTTGAACACTTGGGAAATCTTGCCCATTGGTATCGCTATGGCAATGTTCTCTGGAATTATTCTTGGCGTTCCAGCCCTCAAACTTCGAGGAGACTACTTAGCAATTATCACCTTAGGTTTTGGTGAAATTGTTCGAATTGTCGCCCTTAACTTAGGAGCGTTGGGTCGATCAGAGGGAATTCAAGGTATCCCGACCCCTCCAGGAATTTTCGGGATTGAATACGCATTCGATAGCCACCGTATTTATTACTGGACTCTTCTGATTCTAATTTTGCTTGCTATCTGGATGGTGCGTCGTCTCTCTGTTCGCCGCGCCGGTCGTGCTTGGGAATCGATTCGCCAGGACGAAGATGCGGCGGAGTTACTCGGAGTTCCCACCTTCAAATATAAAGTCTGGGCCTTCGTACTCGGTGCATCAGTCGGCGGAGCTGCCGGTGTGTTTTATGCTTCAAAGACTCTCTTCATCGCCCCGGATAACTTCACGCTTCAGATCTCAATTCTGATTCTTGCCTGTGTTGTCTTTGGAGGAATGGGAAATATTTGGGGCGTGATTCTCGGAGCAGTAATTCTTGGTTATTTGCCAGATCGCATTCGATTCTTATCCGATGCCCGTTTGCTTGTCTTCGGCTTAGTCTTGGTAATCATGATGAATCTTCGTCCTGACGGATTATTGCCTCGCAAGAAGCGTGAAAAGGCAATTGTAAAGAAGGATGCATCATGAGCACACCTTTGATTCAACTCAAGAATGTAACCATGAAGTTTGGTGGGGTTACCGCGCTTAACGATGTCACTTTTGATGTCAAGAAACAAGAAATTCTGGGACTCATTGGCCCCAACGGCGCAGGAAAGACAACAGTCTTCAATGTCATCACCGGTGTATATCAAATCACCTCAGGCGAGATTGCTTTCGATGGAGAGTCATTAGCCGGAATCAAGCGATACAGAATTACTAAACGAGGTATTGCCCGCACATTCCAAAATATTCGACTCTGGGGCGATATGACAGCCCTTGAAAATGTCTTAACGGCGACTGATACACATAAGAAGTCTGGACTCGTTTCGGGTCTCTTTGGAATGCCCATTTCTCGTCGAGAAGAGAAACGCGACAAAGAGAGAGCACAAGAGTTACTTGATTTCATCGGAATTGGTGAATACGCCGACCGTCTTGCTAAGAATCTCCCTTATGGTGTCCAGCGAAGACTAGAAATTGCGCGTGCAATGGGCGCAGAACCAAAATTACTCCTTCTCGATGAGCCAGCCGCTGGTTTCAATCCAGCTGAAAAAGTTGAGCTTGCTGCAACAATTCGAAAAATTCGAGATGCTGGTTACACAGTTCTACTTATCGAACATGACATGTCTCTTGTTATGAAAGTTTCGGACCGAGTCGTGGTATTGGATTTTGGACAGAAAATCGCCGATGATTCTCCTCGAAACGTTCAAGATGACCCAAGAGTTATTGAGGCTTATTTAGGAGTACCTGAAGATGCGTCTTGAAATTAAGGATCTCCGAGTTGCCTACGGGAAAATTGAGGCCGTTAAGGGAATTTCACTCGTTGTGAATCAGGGCGAAATCGTTTCACTCATCGGCGCAAACGGTGCAGGAAAAACGACTCTGCTCAAGACTATTTCAGGGCTATTGAATCCGACCTCAGGTTCAATTACCTATGACGGTGAAGATATCTTGAAATATAAAGCCCATCAGAGAGTGTCACTGGGAATTTCTCAGGCGCCAGAGGGTCGAGGAATCTTTCCAGGCATGACTGTCCTTGAGAATCTCGAGCTTGGTAAATATCACCTGAAGATGAAGAAGAGCGAGATAGAAGAAGACTTGGCGACGGTGTACGAACTCTTTCCGCGTCTCAAGGAGCGATCAGGTCAGGCGGGAGGCACCCTCTCAGGTGGCGAACAACAGATGCTTGCTATTGGACGTGCTCTCATGGCAAAACCAAAAGTACTTCTTCTCGATGAGCCATCTATGGGTCTTGCTCCTCAGATGATTGCCAATATCTTCCGCATCATTACTGAAATCAACAAGATTGGCGTAACCATTCTTCTTGTTGAACAGAATGCTCAACAAGCGCTACAGCGCTCGGATCGTGCTTATGTGTTGGAAGTTGGCAACATCACCAAAGAAGCTAACGGCAAAGATCTCTTGAATGATCCTCATGTTAAGTCGGCGTATTTGGGAACTGGAGCGCACGAGCTGGATTAATCAGCGCTCAGCAAGAATTAAACAGGTAATCCGCGCTGTACAAGTACGTTCACCTTTGTCGTTCGTTATCTCAACGTTGTAAGTACATAACGTTTTGCCGAGCGTCACGGCTGTGGCTACTCCTGTGACAATTCCCGAAGTCGCAGATTTGTGATGACTTGCGCTGATTTCGATTCCGACAATTCTTCTCGTAGGCCCAGCATGTAGATGAGTGCCTACCGACCCCAAGCTCTCGGCAAGAACTACATTAGCTCCGCCATGAAGGAGTCCGAAAGGCTGAGTATTTCCCTCAACTGGCATGGTCCCGACGAGACGTTCGGGTGAGGCTTCGATGATCTCGATACCCATTTTCTTGTCGAGAGTGCCGCGGCCACGTTCATTAAGTACCTGCATGAAGTCTGTCATGAAGGTAATTGTAGGTGGCAATGCCTAGGATTAAGCGTGATGAAGAAGAAATTGCTCCTACTCGATGGCCACTCGCTGGCATATCGAGCATTCTTTGCGTTACCGGTTGAGAATTTTGCTACTTCGTCAGGTCAACACACCAATGCGATCTATGGCTTCGCCTCAATGATCATCAACCTCATCCGGGATGAAAAGCCGACCCATATCGCTACTGCTTTTGATGTCTCGCGCAAGACCTTCCGCTCAGAGAAGTTCCCAGATTACAAGGCCAATCGCGCTGCAACTCCCGATGAATTCCGCTCGCAGATTTCTTACATCAACGAACTGCTGGATGCATTCAAAATCCCACACTACGAAGCAGAGGGCTACGAAGCAGATGATGTGATTGCAACCTTTGTGAGCAAGTTCAGTAAAGATAGCGAGATTGTTATCTGTTCGGGGGATAGGGATTCCTTTCAATTGGTCTCTGAAGAAGTAACAGTTCTATATCCGAAGAAAGGCGTCACTGAACTTGCGCGCATGACGCCAGGTGCAGTCTTTGAAAAATATGGATTAACTCCTGAGCAATATCCTGATTTTGCCGCGCTTCGTGGAGATCCAAGCGACAATCTTCCCTCAATCCCTGGAGTAGGTGAGAAGACTGCAACGAAGTGGATTCAAGAGTTTGGTTCTTTGAAGAAATTAGTTGCTGGAGTGGATTCGGTTCCAGGTAAAGCTGGCGATGCTTTACGTAACGCTCTTCCATCTGTCCTCACCAATCGTGAGCTCACCCAACTCCGACACGATGTACCAGTGAATCCAGAGATGAAAGATCTCGAATGGAGCGGAGTGGATCTTGCTCATGTGAATTCTCTCTTCGAAAAACTCGAAATCAAAGCGTTGAAAGAGCGAGTTAAGGCAATTTCCAATAGCGAGACCGAAGAGAGCGCGCCGGTCACTGAGGTTGTTGTTCGCGAAGGAAAGAAGTCAGAACTCACGGGCATTATCAAAGATTCCTCAGCCTTGATTCCGGCCCTGACATCAGAGATTTCTATCGCCATCTGTATAGCTCCAAATGAAGTGGTGACCTACGAGAAGTCAGCAGTAAAGGATTTGCTTCATTCGTGTGATCGCTGGTTAGTGCATGGAGCGAAGAGACAGATTCGGCAAGGTGATTTTTCACAAGTTTCAGTCGATCTCGAGTTGGCAGCATATTTGCTCAATCCAGGTTCGCGCGACATCGAGCTGGTCGATCTCATACGACGCTACTTGGGTATTGAGATTTCACCAACAAGCGCAGACCTCTTCTCAGAAGATTGGGTGCCAGGAGCAGTTGCACATATGGGCGCACTGTGGACCGTGATCGAGAGGGAGCTCGAAGAGTTCAACGCGCTCAAGCTTTATCGCGAATTAGAAATTCCAACTATGGAGATTCTCGCGCAAATGGAGATTCTGGGCGTTGGAATAGATCGAAAGAAACTTGAGAAATTGCGCACCTACTTTGAAGGTGAAGAGTCGACTTCTATGAAGAGCGCCTTTGATGCGGTAGGGCACGAGTTCAACGCAGCTTCCCCAAAACAACTCCAAGCTGTGCTCTTTGATGAATTGAAACTCCCAAAGACAAAGCGGATTAAGACCGGCTACAGCACTGATGCAGAATCCTTAGAGTGGCTCTTCGCCACCACGAAACATCCAGTCCTTCAATCGCTACTTCGCATAAGAGAAGTTACTAAATTGCGAACCACAATCGAAGGATTGCTTAATGCGACAGAGCGCGATGAACGTATACATACGACTTTTCAACAAACAACAACCGCAACCGGTCGTTTATCGTCCACAGAACCAAACTTGCAGAACATCCCAATTCGTACTGATGAGGGACGTAAAATCCGAGATTGCTTCGTGGCGCAAGCGCCATTTGTGGATCTGCTCACTGCCGATTACAGCCAGATCGAAATGCGCATCATGGCTCATCTCTCTGATGACCATGAGCTCTTAGAAGCTTTTCGTTCAGGGGAGGACCTGCACTCCACCGTTGCTTCACAGGTTTTTGATGTGAAAGTTAATGACGTTGATGCAGATATGCGTCGCCAGATTAAGGCGATGTCATATGGACTGGCCTACGGATTATCGTCGTACGGATTGGCTCAACAACTCGATATTTCACCCACCGATGCCAGCGCGTTGATGGCGAAATACTTTGAGAGATTTGGCGGAATCCAAGATTATTTGAAGCAGGTTGTTGTGATTGCTCGTCAGAAGGGCTACACAGAAACAATTCTTGGCCGTCGTAGATACTTGCCAGAACTCAACCATGAAAATCGTCAGCGGCGAGAAGTGGCCGAACGTATGGCGCTCAATGCTCCAATCCAAGGATCGGCCGCAGACATCATCAAAGTTGCCATGCTCAATGTTGATCGTGCAATCAATCAGGAAGGTTTGAAATCTCGCTTACTCCTGCAGGTTCATGATGAGTTGATCTTCGAGGTTGC
>JBEATV010000068.1:0-3395 GCA_041161815.1 Actinomycetota bacterium
GTTCGTCGCAATGCCGCCTAGAAAATCTAGGTACTTCTTGCCTTCCACGTCCCAGACTTCAATGCCTTTGCCTTTTATAAGACTGATAGCAGGTGTTCCGTAATTCAATTGCATTACAGCTTCCCACTCTTGCTGCATACGGGAGTTAGATGACTTCGATGGGCCTCGGGAGGCTACTTTCTTACCCATGTACCACCTCTTTCATCTAGCGCACTTATGAACGCTTCAAAGGATGTACCGTCGATAATCCGTGAAGAACTGGCACCTGACTCGATTGCATTGATTGCCGCTTCAACTTTTGGCACCATGCCATCAGAGAAACTCATAGCCTTGAGCTCATCGACTGAAATTTCAGATATCAACGAACTCTTATCTGGCCACTGTGAATAAATCCCAGGTACATCGGTGAGAAAGATAATCTGATTGGCCCGAAGTGCACCTGCAATAGCGCCGGCTGCGATGTCCGCATTGATGTTCAGTGCTGAACCACTTGGATCATTTGCAACGGGTGAGACAACAGGTAGATAACCCATATCCAGAAGATCATTCAATACTCGTGGATTGGCTTTTACTACTTCACCCACAAGACCTAACTTCTCAAAGTCTTTCGTTCGAACCTCGAGAAGCGAAGAGTCACTTCCCGTTATGCCGACCGCTGGTAAACCGACTGCCGTGAGAGCGCGAACTACAGAACGTAAAACCGATCCAGTAAGAACCATCTCGACTACTTGCATCACATCTGGAGTTGTGACTCGGAAACCATTGACGACTTTCTTCTCAATCCCGCGCAGATTCAGTTCCGCGTCGATTGCTGGGCCTCCACCGTGAACTACGACGAACTTCTCACCCGCCCTAAATCGATCAGCGATCTCAGCCATCCATTGTTGAGCGTGCTCACCCATGGCATGACCGCCAAATTTGATGACAATCATGTCGCGTAGGCCGAATTCTCGTGAACGTAATCTGCCGTTAAGTCGTTGGTCCAGATAGTCGCAGATGAGGTGCCGCTATGCAGATCGATGATAATTTCAATCAATTCGCTCTTCAGCGAGACTTTTTCTCGTGCTTCACCAGGTGCACTTGCGATGCAGACCTTTACCCCATTGAGGCTCACATCGATATTGTGAGGATCCATAACAGCGCTCGTTGTTCCTATAGCCGCAAGGACTCTCCCCCAGTTTGGATCTTCCCCATGCAAGGCGCACTTCAATAGATTATTTCGTGCACATGCACGACCTATCTCAACCGCGTCACGTTCACTCTTAGCATTCACTGTTGTGATGGAAATGATTTTTGAGTGACCTTCAGCATCTGCGATGAGTTGATGAGCTAAATCAGAGGCAACATGTTCGAGCGCCTGAGTTAAATCGCCTTCTGAGAGTGTGACGCTGGAAGCGCCCGAAGCTAGGAATAGAACAGTGTCATTTGTTGATGTGCACCCATCAGAATCAATTCGATTGAAAGTTCGTTCCGTAATCTTTTCGAAAGCCTCACGTGCAAACTCAGGTTCAACTCTCGCATCAGTCATAATTACCGAGAGCATCGTTGCAAGAGCAGGGGCGAGCATCCCAGCACCTTTTGCGATTCCTACAATGGTTGCGCCATTAACTTCGTATCGTGAAATCTTCGGCTTGGAATCCGTGGTCATAATTGCTTCGGCAAGATCCAGGAGCGAATTACCTGACAGTTTCTGGCTAGCACTAGCAACCCCACTAAGGATCGCATCCATGGGGAGGCGAACACCGATGAGACCTGTAGAACAGATAGCCGTATCACTTGCCGATATTCCTAAAGTCTCTGCAACCGCCTCAGCAGATTGATGCGTATCGGCAAAGCCTTCAGGACCGGTACATGCATTTGCTCCACCGCTATTAAGAAGAACGGCGGCAACACTGTGATCTTTAATTACTTCTCTACTCCATATTACGGGCGCTGCCACAACCTGATTGCTTGTAAATACTGCGGTACCAAATACCTGTGGTCCTTCATTGACGATAAGCGCCAGGTCTTTCGCGCCAGAACTCTTGATGCCTGCAGAAATTCCTGCGCCCTTAAATCCGCGAGGTAGATCCATCGAAGATGTCATTGCCCGATCCCCATTAAAGATAACCCTGCATTCTCATCAAATCCGCACATGATGTTGGCATTCTGCAGAGCCTGTCCGGCTGCTCCTTTGCCCAAATTATCAATCGCAACAGAAATGACGGCGCGTGAGGTATGTTCATCGACAGCTATCTGTAAGTGCAGAGCATTGGAACCAATGAGGGATGATGTTTCTGGAAGCCTGCCTCGCTCAAGCAACGTAACAAATATTTCATCTCCATAAGCCTTCTCGTATAGAGCTCGGATATCTGATTCTGACTTTGTTGTCTTTGCAGTAATTGTTGCCAAGATACCGCGTGGCATTGGCGCCAAAATTGGCGTGAAGGAAATCTTGACTTCATCGGTCGTCATAGATCCCAATGACTCTTCAATCTCGGGAGTATGTTGATGAACTCCCCCAAACTTGTATGAGGTCATTGAGTTCATAATTTCGCTGGCGCTGAGATTTACCTTGGCAGTTCTACCTGCGCCGGTCGTTCCACTCGCAGCAACAACGACGATGTCCGACGCATCAATCACACCGCTGCGCACTGCAGGGGCTGCTGCGAGCGCGATTGCTGTGGCGTAACAACCAGGGTTAGCTATGCGACTTGATGCGGCTATAACATCGCGCCTCCCAGGAAGTTCCGGGAGCGCATAAACCCAACTTCCTGCGTAATCATCGTTGTAGTACTTGATCCATGAATCTCTCGATTGAAGTCGAAAATCTGCGCCTAAGTCAACAATCTTTACTTTCTCAGAAATCTCAACAACAAGCTTGGCTGATTCGCCATGAGGCAGAGCCAAAAATACAAGATCGCACTGGTTTATCTCTTCGATATTCGTTTCGGCAAAGCGTTGGTGAGAGTACAGATTGAGATGGGAGTGGATATCCGTGACTTTCTCTCCGGCACTTGTCCCTGCAGCTATGTAACCAGCTTCGAAAAACGGGTGTCCGGCCAATAAGCGGAGAAGTTCCCCTCCGGCATATCCGCTAGCCCCAACTACCCCAATTTTCATGAGGCGAGATTATCAGTCGATGTATAACTATGCAAATACATGCATATTTATACAACTAGCTGCGGATGACTGCCTTGCATGCCTTCACTGCAGAGTTACCGGCCGACTCACGCAAAGCTGACACCTCATCCGAGGTCAAGGTTCTATCTGATGCTCTAAAGACCAATGAAAAGGCAAGTGACACCTGCCCCTCTCCCGGTTTTTGGAATCGATCAAAGAGTTGAATGCTTTCCAGCAATTCACCCGCGCCCGCAACAAGAGCGGCTTCTACTTCTGCAGCTGTGACTGACTGA
>JBEATV010000069.1:0-5470 GCA_041161815.1 Actinomycetota bacterium
GCGGCCTTATCTAGCGCGCGCTTGAGAACATTGCGTGGATCAACCGGCGATGCAGTTCCGTCCGGCAAAGTGATATCACAGAAGATACGAGCTGCTCCTGGTTTTTCGGTGCGCCATGGAAGCACGGAGAAAGTAGATGGATCTGGTTTTACCAACATGTCAGATTCAGTACCGCGCGCAAAGCCTTCAATTGCCGAACCATCAAACCCAATACCTTCAGCAAAAGCATTTTCAAGCTCTGGCGGAGCGATTGCAACAGACTTCAAAAAACCTAGAACGTCGGTAAACCAGAGTCGAACAAATCGAATGTCGCGCTCTTCTAGAGTGCGCAGGACAAATTCCTGTTGCTTGGCGATATCAGCCGCGCCAGTACCGTGGGAAGACATGACCGGCAGTCTGCCCTGTTCGAGTTACAGCAATGTTACAAAGTTGGTTACAAAGTGGGTAAAAGTCGATTGGAAAGCCAGCGTAAATCAACCTTATGCGGCTTAGATAACGAACTGTTCGGAGGCATCAAGATCGGTGCGCGCCGGAACATCTCGGGTCACCACAGTATTAGCGCTGATACGAGCCCCTGTCCCCACGGAGACATTTCCGAGGATTCTCGCACCAGCGCCAATGATCACGTTATCGCCGATGGTTGGGTGCCTTTTCCCATTCTCAAAAGTTCGGGCACCCAGAGTGACATCGTGATAAATCATGACGTCGTCACCAACCACCGTTGTCTCGCCAATAACGACACCCATTCCGTGATCGATAAAGAACCGTCGTCCGATTCTTGCTCCCGGATGGATCTCGACACCAGTTGCAGTGCGCACCCAGTTCGCATGAATTCGCGCTAACAATTTCAAACCGCGTCGCCAATAGAAATGTGCGATGCGATGTCCCCAGATCGCGTGAACGCCTGGGTAAGTCAACGCAACTTCAAGTCGATGTCGCGCAGCTGGATCGCGCCGCAACGCGGTATCGAGGTCTTCAATGATGCGCTTGAACACTTAAGCATCCATCAAATCTTGGTAAAGAATGGTTGAGAGATATCGCTCGCCGAATGATGGAATGATGACGACAATATTCTTTCCATCGAATTCACTTCGTTGGGCAACTTGCGATGCTGCCCAAAGCGCGGCTCCCGATGAGATACCAGCAAGGATTCCCTCTTCTGCCGCAGCTCGGCGGGCGTACTTCACAGCATCTTCTGCTGCGACATCTATGACCTCGTCATAAACGTTGCGATCAAGAATTGGTGGAACGAAGTTAGGCCCAATTCCTTGAATCGGGTGTCCGCCTGGCTTGCCGCCATTGAGAATTGGTGATGCAGCTGGCTCGACTGCGAAAACTTTGAGCCCCGGTTTGCGTGACTTGAGCACTTGTCCGATTCCAGTAATCGTTCCGCCAGTACCGATTCCGGCAACGACTGCATCGACGGTGCCATCTGTATCTCGCCAGATCTCTTCTGCAGTGGTCTTTCGGTGAATCTCTGGGTTGGCTTCATTCTCAAACTGGCGGACCATGACTGCGCCATTTGCGCCCAGCTCTTCTGCCTTTGCGACTGCGCCCTTCATGCCTTCTGCAGCAGGCGTCAAAACGAGTTCTGCGCCGAAAGCACGCAATAAAGCGCGACGTTCTTTCGACATCGATTCTGGCATCGTAAGGATTGTCTTATAACCGCGAGCAGCCCCAACCATCGCAAGCGCGATTCCGGTATTGCCCGATGTTGCTTCGACGATGGTTCCACCTGGCTTGAGTTGTCCACTCTTTTCTGCCGCATCGACCATCGCAATTCCAATGCGATCTTTGACGGTGCTGGTCGGGTTATAAAACTCGAGCTTTGCATAGACGTTGGCTTTCGAGCCATCCATCATGCGATTGAGTTGAACCAATGGTGTGTTACCAAAAACTTCTGTGATGTCCTTATATACCTTCATAACGAATTCCTTTTCTTCTCACTCTTCTCAATAATCTGATTGTGACCTGATGAATTTTGCAATGTAGAAATAGGCGCACGAAATCGCCACAAAACGTATGCTGGGGTTTCAGCGGATTTAGTTACAGCAGCCGCAAGAGTTTGCGCGACCAAAATCGATAACGCGACGGCGAGTGAAGAACCATAGACGCATCGAAGTCATGGGGTAATTTTATTGAACTTTACTAATTTCGCTAATTGCGAATAACTTGCAGGATCAGCGCTCTTTCCAACGTGAGGTCATTGGGAGGCGACGGTCTTTACCACTTTTGGTCCCGGTGGATACTGTCGTCTCTTATATTCCGCGCGATCGACCATTGTGATGACACGGTCCACAAGGGCTTTCTCAAAACCCGCGGCTATCAGGGCCGTGGCATCGCCATTCTTCTCGACATAGAGATCAAGAAGACGATCAAGAATCGGGTATTCAGGAAGCGAGTCAGAATCCTTCTGTCCAGGACGAAGCTCGGCGCTAGGCTCTTTGGTTATCGAATTCACCGGAATTGGAGCAATCTCTCCACGTTCTAGCGCGACGCGATTTCGCCATTTCGCCAAAGCCCATACATCGACCTTGAAGATATCTTTGATGGGAGCAAATCCGCCGACCGCATCTCCATAGAGAGTGGAGTACCCAACAGCGAGTTCTGATTTATTGCCGGTGGCCAGAATCAGATGTCCCTCTTGATTTGAAAGCCCCATCAGCAATGAACCGCGGACTCGGGCCTGAACATTTTCTTCCGCGATTCCCGTCAAAGTCGTCGCTGATAAATAGCTCTGAACGACTGGTTCGATTTCAATGACTCGATAATCAATCCCGAGGTTCTCAGCAAGCTGCTTGGCATCGCTCAAAGAGTGAGCCGAGGAGTATTTGCTAGGAAGTGAGACGCCAACAACATTGGATTTGCCCAAAGCATCGACAGCAATAGTTGCAACAAGTGCCGAATCGATTCCACCCGAAAGTCCAAGAGCCACAGATTTAAAGCCGTTCTTGCGAACATAATCTCCCAGCCCCATAGATAGCGCAGACCAGACCTCTTCTTCATCAGATAAGCGCGTCGCAATGTGAGAGACAGCGGGAACTTCATCGTTGATGATGGATTGAGAATCATCATCAATCAGAAGATCGGCAGAAGCGCTTCTCAAAGCAACAGGGACTTCGACAATGCAGAGAGCCTCGCGGAATTGTTCACAGCGGGCTAATACTTTTCCATCTTTTCCTACGGCAAGTGAGTCACCATCAAAAACCAGATCATCTTGCGCGCCGGTCATATTGACGTAGACCATGGGCGCGCCAATTTGTGCAACGCGACGTTGGACAAGCGAAAGTCTCACATCATTTTTGTCGCGTTCATAAGGACTTCCATTTGGAACCAGAACGATTCCTGGGCTCCGTTTCTGTAATTCGGCCATAGGTCCCTGGTCCTGCCAAATGTCTTCACAAATGACAACCGCGATATCGACTCCACGGAAGCGTGCGATGAGTGATCCTTCACCTTGACCAAAGTTTCGAAATTCATCGAATACTCCGTAATTTGGCAGATGGTGCTTGATGTACTTCGCTTTAACCACGCCGTCATGAATCAGCGCCACCGCATTGTGGGGTTTTTCTTTCTCGTCGAGATATCCCACCAGAGCAAGTAAATCTCCTGCCCCCAATTCCTTGACTTCCCGAGCCAGCACTTGAATCGCATCAATAGATGCCCGACGGAATGCCGGACGGAGCGCAAGGTCCTCAACGGGGTAGCCAGTAAGCACCATTTCTGGGAAGACAATGACGTCGGCACTAGCATCGCGCGCTTGCGTTACAGATTTCTTGATCAACTCCGCATTGCCGGAGATATCGCCCACGACAGGATTGATCTGAGCCATTGCGATGCGCAATCTGGCGCTCATCGTCGCTCCTATCTTCCATCATCACTTACAAGCAGAGTTCCACTTATAGGCAGAGTTCAAGAGTACCGATAGACTTGGGCCACGCGTCCCGGGGACCAAGATCTGGCTACAGATCGGCCTCGAGGAAAGGAAAAGATGCCTCGCTTTACTATCGCAGATCTTGCTGCCTGGAAGAAGGCTGGCAAGAAGTGGTCGATGCTGACCTCTTATGACGCGGTCACCGCTTCTCTCTTTGATGAGGCCGGAGTACCCGTCCTGCTGGTCGGCGATAGCGCTGGAAACAATTTCCTCGGAGAAGAGAACACCATCCCAGTTACTGTTGATGAGCTGATTCCTCTTGCCAGGGCTGTCGTTCGAGGCTCCAAGAAAGCCCTCGTCATAGCTGACCTTCCTTTTGGTTCCTATGAAGTTAATCCTGAACAAGCCATCACCACAGGTATCCGATTTCTCAAGGAGTCCAAGGCGCATGCCGTCAAACTTGAGGGCGGCGTTCGAGTTACAGACCAGATTAAGACTCTGGTCAAAAATGGCATCCCTGTTATGGGCCACCTCGGCATGACCCCGCAATCAGTCAATGCATTTGGTGGTTTCAAAGTGCAAGGGCGTAACGAATCCGGCGATGCGATTCTCGCTGATGCATTGGCGCTGCAAGATGCAGGCTGTTTTGCTGTCGTTCTAGAACTCGTCCCCGCAGAACTCGCCCAGAAAATCACCGCAGCTCTATCAATCCCAACAATTGGCATTGGCGCCGGCATCAATTGCGATGCCCAAGTGCTGGTGTGGACTGACTTGATGGGATTGACTGCTAAACCACCACGATTCGCCCGCGCCTACAAAGATCTACGTAGCGAAATGATTGATGGTGCGCGAGCCTGGATCGCCGATGTCGAGAGCGGTGCTTTCCCGGCTGAGGCCGAAACCTTTCACTGATGTCTATCGCACGCAAATACGCGATCGACCTGACGCCACTTAAGAAATACCGCGACTTTAGGTTGCTCTGGAGCGCCGGTCTCTTTTCGTACTTCGGCTCGATGATCACTTTTGTTGCCCTTCCCTTCCAGGTCAAAGAACTCACCAACTCCTATTGGGCAGTAGGTCTGATCGGAGTCGTTGAAATCATTCCGCTGATCATCTTTGGACTCTATGGCGGTGTACTTGCCGATTATGTCGATCGCAAAAAGATGATCTGGCTGACGGAGTTTGGCACGCTTGTTGCCACTGCGATTCTCTTCTTGAACTCATTACGCGACGAACCCAGCGTGATTCTGCTCTTCATCATTGCCGCGATTTTCGCTGCCCTGAGTGGACTTAAGCGACCTAGCCAAGATGCGATTTTGCCACGGCTGGTAAATCATGATGACCTTCCGAGTGCTAGCGCGCTGATGAGTCTGCGTTGGCAATTTGGCGGAATCGTTGGGCCATCTGCTGGAGGCTTGATCATCGCAACCTATGGCGCTGGCGCCGGATATCTCATCGATTGTGCAACCTTCGTAATTTCATTGGCGCTCTTGTGGAAAGTTCGCAGCGTTCCTCCCTTGAGTAAATCAACACCACCATCAATTGCTGCCCTTATGGAGGGAATTAGATATGCCTACAATCGAAAAGATCTTCTCG
>JBEATV010000035.1:0-8757 GCA_041161815.1 Actinomycetota bacterium
AAGCAGTTGTAGGAGCGGACTGTGAGATCTAGATCTTCGATGGGAAGAGCGAGATCTGCAGCGAGAGCAGCATCCTGAACTGATGGGCCGAGGTCGATACCTTCGGCAGCGTAGTTGAGTTCGTGTGCGAGGCCGAAGAGTTCAACAAGTGTTTTACCAGCAGATGCGACTGCATCGCGTGGTGAGATGGACTTCTTGGTCTCGACATCAACGATCAAACGATCAAAGTCTGTGCGTTGTTCGACACGAGTCGCTTCAACTTTATAAGTGACGCGAAGAACTGGTGAATAGATGGAGTCAACCGGAATGCGTCCGATTTCTGCTCCAACTTGCTTGTTCTGAACCGCAGTTACATAACCGCGACCGCGCTCGATCGTAAGTTCGATCTCGAGGTTAGCCTTGCTGTTAAGTGTTGCGATGTGAAGATCAGGGTTATGTACTTCAACTCCTGCAGGAACCGCGACATCTGCGCCAGTGACAGTGCCTGAACCGCTCTTGCGGATGTAAGCAACTGTTGGCTCATCGTTGTCGGATGAGAGAACGAGGTTCTTGATGTTCAGGACGATATCGGTGAGATCTTCCTTTACGCCTTCAAGAGTGGTGAACTCGTGAAGCGCGCCTGCTACGCGGATGCTTGTGACAGCCGCTCCAGGGATAGATGAGAGCAGGGTACGACGCAGTGAGTTTCCGAGGGTGTAACCAAAACCTGGCTCCAACGGTTCGATGATGAAACGTGAACGGTTATCGCTTACTACTTCTTCGGTCAGTACGGGGCGTTGTGCGATGAGCACTTCTTTCCTCCATTGTCTTGAGAGATCCGCTATTTGATCCCTCGGTTAGTACTTTTTATTTAATTTTTATTCTTGCCAAGCAGTCGAATAAGCCGATGAAGGCTTGCTGATTACTTGGAGTAAAGCTCAACGATGAGTTGTTCTTGGACCTGGGTGTCGATGACAGCGCGGGTTGGTTGGCCATGAACGATGATGCGCATCTGTGATGGCACAACTTCGATCCAGGCTGGGACTGTTTTCTCACCAAATTCAGCGCTTGCGACGATGAATGGTGTGAGGTCCTGTGACTTACCGCGAACATCGATAAGGTCATATTGGCTTACGCGATATGACGGAATATCGACCTTCTTGCCATTAACAAGAATGTGTCCGTGACGAACGATCTGACGCGCCATATCGCGGCTCTTTGCAAAGCCTGCACGATAGATGACGTTATCTAGACGGGTCTCAAGAAGAACGAGCAAGTTTTCACCAGTCTTACCAGCGAGACGGCTTGCTTCTGTGTAGTAGTTACGGAATTGCTTTTCGAGAACACCGTAAATACGTGCGCACTTTTGCTTCTCGCGCATCTGAAGTAGGTACTCAGATTCTTTTGCGCGTCCGCGTCCGTGTTGTCCTGGTGGGTATGGACGTGACTCAATTGGGCACTTTGGTCCATCGCACTTCGAGCCTTTGAGGAAAAGCTTCACTTTCTCGCGACGGCAGCGCTTGCAATCTGCTCCAAAATAACGGGCCATGTTTCTTCTCCTATCCTTATACTCGACGTGGTTTTGGTGGACGGCAACCATTGTGTGCAAGAGGCGTTACATCAGAGATGGCGCCAACTTCCAAACCAGCTGCTTGTAGTGAACGAATTGCAGTTTCGCGACCTGAGCCTGGGCCCTTCACGAAAACATCTACTTTCTTCACGCCGTGCTCTTGCGCCTTCTTTGCAGCGGACTCCGCAGCAAGTTGGGCAGCGAACGGTGTGGATTTACGTGATCCCTTGAAACCAACGCCACCTGATGAAGCCCATGAAAGGACAGCACCGCTTGGGTCAGTGATAGAGACGATGGTGTTATTGAAAGTGCTCTTGATATAGGCATGGCCAAAAGCGACGTTTTTCTTCTCTTTCTTACGTGCTTTAACTTTTGCCTTAGGTGCTGCAGCAGCTGCAGTCTTTGCTTTAGGCGCGGCCATTACTTGGTCTCCTTCTTCTTGCCAGCGATTGCAACGCGTGGACCCTTACGAGTACGTGCGTTGGTGTGAGTGCGCTGACCACGAACTGGAAGCCCCTTGCGATGGCGAATTCCTTGGTAGCACTGAATTTCAACTTTGCGGCGAATGTCGCCTGCGATCTCACGACGGAGATCACCTTCGATCTTGTAATTAGCTTCGATGTATTCACGAAGCTTGATCAGATCTGGTTCTTGTAGATCTTTGACTCGGATATCTGGAGAAACACCAGTCGCGGCAAGTAGAGCTTTTGCGCGGGTTTCGCCAATACCGAAGATGTATTGAAGCGCGACCTCTAACCGCTTTTCACGCGGAAGATCGACGCCGACGAGACGTGCCATCACATACTTCTTTCCATAATCTGAAAGTCCTCCGCAACGCCTCCGAAGATTTTCTCCGGCTCCCGCTTTCAGTCAGGAGGTCAGCTCTTTTGCAAGAACTGTCGCGTCACGCGTACCTGTTATTTAGTTTTTTTCCTTGACTAACCTTGACGTTGCTTGTGACGGAGATTGTCGCAAATGACCATCACGCGACCATTACGACGAATGACTTTGCACTTGTCGCAAATCTTCTTCACGCTCGGTTTAACCTTCACGATCAGACTCCCTTGTTCCGTTTACTTAACTACTAATTACTTCGTACTTGTTACTTGTACCGGTAAATGATCCGACCTCGTGTGAGGTCGTATGGACTTAGTTCTACGATCACACGGTCTTCCGGCAAGATGCGAATGTAGTTCTGACGCATCTTCCCGCTGATGTGTGCGAGAACTTTGTGTCCATTGGTGAGCTCGACGCGGAACATTGCGTTCGGTAAAGCCTCAGCTACAGTGCCTTCGATTTCGATCGCACCGTCTTTTTTCGCCAAGCTTTTACCTCTTTTGTTTGCTTCGAACCCTCATTTGGGCAGAGGGCGAGTTTATGAGAGGGGGTTAGAAAAGGGAAATTCGCTGGTGGGGGCCTATAGCCCGACTACCTGAATGACCCCCAGGGCAAATCCCCCGCATAGAACCCAGGCCGATAGTCCGAGGACGAGGGGCCGTGCGCCTAAGGCTTTGATTGAGGCCCACTTCACGCCCAGCCCCATGCCGAAGAGGCCAAGGGATAAGAAGATCTTCGAGAGCTCTTTTCCGCCAGTAACAACGGATTCTGGAAGCGAAAGAGCATTAACAATCAACGCGCAGACCACAAAGCCAACTACAAAAGTAGGTGTTGCGGTGCGAAGTGATTTCTTTCCTGGATTTTTGGAAGCCAAAAAGAGAATGAGTGGAATCAGCATCACAACGCGAGTCAATTTTACGATTACAGCAGAATCCAGTGCCTCCGGGCTCATCAAGGAAGCGGTCGCAATCACTTGGCCTACATCATGAACTGCTGCGCCGATCCATGCTCCTGCTGTTGCATCACTTAAGGAGAAGAGTGTGGCAATACCTGGAATGACAAATACTGAGAGAGTTCCACATAAAGCTACTAACGCAACTGCATATGAGACATCGCGTTCTTCACTTTTGCGAGTCGAACTAATTGCCGCGATAGCAGTAGCTCCACAAATTGCAAAACCTCCGGCGATGAAAGTGGAGAGTGAATCATTGAGGCCAGCTTTCTTGCTGGCATAGCGAAGTCCGAAGAAGACTCCCGTAACAATAATGATGACTGCGAATAATCCACGCGGTCCAACTTCGATGAACTTGTCGATTGAAATCTGAAATCCGAGAAGCACAACACCGATTCGCAGACAGCGCTTTGCGGCAAAGGTTGCAGCGTCTTTACCTTCACTTGGCCAACCACCTGCGTTGACGACAATCAGGCCAAGCACCATAGAGAAGAAGAGTGGCGAGATCGCACCTTCAAACTTATTGACTGCGTAAGCGAGGGCCACACCCGCGGTAATAATTGAAAAGTACTTAAGGTTTGTGGCCGTGAGCTTCATGAGAAGTTTGGTAGCCCCAACTTCGCGCTCCACGCATTGAGGTCATTCATGACAGGTTCAGCAATGTTGATTGCGCCATCACCTAAAGAGTTGGGATGTACTCGTTTACTGCCTGGAATTCGCCCACCTGTGGCGGTAATACTCGCTGCAATCGCGTTGAAATCCTCGTATGCGGCCGAATCTCCAAGATCGCTCGGATCGATCGTAATCACTGTATGGGAAATTGATTGTGGCTTGGTGTCATCATCAGGGTTGAACATATCTGGGACGTTACGTGACAACGCGCCACCGCTAAGGCCTGCCGATAAAGATTCGACCATTAGACCGAGGGCAAATCCTTTAGCGCCACCAAGTGGTGCGAGCATTCCCATCAATGCTTCTTTAGCATCAGTAATTGCTTCACCTTGTGCATTGACAGCCCAACCTTCGGGGATGGAACCGCCAGCTTTTGCCGCCGAGGCGATTTTTCCACGTGCGACTGCAGAAGTAGAGAGATCAATAATCATCGGTGGTTGAGATGGAATTCCTGATGCAATCGGACTTGTTGAAAGTAATGGCGCGTTTCCACCGACCGCAGGCATAACAGCAGGCCCGTTAGTGAAGATCATCGCAATCTGTCCCGCATCAAGTGCTGGATAGAGATACACACCAAGTGCGCCGCAATGACTCGAGTTCTTGACTGAGATCAATGAGATACCAAATTCTTTTGCTTTCACAACGCCAAGTTCGGCGGCGTTCCACACTTGCCAGTGCCCTAATCCATCTTGACCATCAAGGCTCGTGATTGCCCCACGTTCTGAGATAGTGGTGAGTTCAGCCTCGCTATTGACGCCACCCATTGTTATACGTTGGAGATAAAAAGGAAGGCGCATCAATCCATGGCTGGGATTTCCCCAGACATCTGATGTGACGATAGCGCGGGCCGTCTTTGCGGCATTTGTTTCTGGAACTCCCACAGCAACCAACATGGATGTGGCATATGCAAGAGCGTCTTTGATGGAAATAGTCATTACTTAGCCTGCTTTACTGCGCCGACTGCAAATTGTTGGGCTTGCCCTGTGAGAGCAGCTCGAATTTCGCTCACTAAGACTCTATTAATAGCAGCCTGGCTTTCATGCGTTATTCCCGCAATATGTGGCGCTAAAACCACATTGGCAAGATCTGTAAAGCGCTTATCTTGTGGTGGCTCTTGAGCACGAACATCAAGACCTGCTCCGGCAATCACGCCGTTCTTGAGCGCGCTCTCGAGGTCTGCTTCGTTGATGACCTCTCCGCGACCAACGTTAATAATTACTGCGCTCTTCTTCATCGTAGAGAGCAATTGAGCGTTGATGACTTCTTTAGTTTCTGGAGTAGATGGAAGATGAACTGAGATGAAATCTGATTGGGAGACAACATCGTTAAGTTGCGCCATTTGAGCGTTGATGGATGTGAGGTATTCGCTCGTGGGCTTTGCAAATGGATCGTAAGCCAAGACTTTAACTTTGAAACCTTTGAGTAATTCGGCAGTCGCGCGGGCGGTGGCGCCAAAACCAAGAAGTCCCCACGTTTTGCCGGAGATCTCGCTACCTGCCTTGCGATTCCACTCACCAGCCCGAGTGCTGGAATCAAGTTCAATCAATTTTCGTGACAGAGCTAGCGCCATAGCTAACGTCTCTTCACCAACAGCTGTGGCATTGATTCCAAGGGCTGCTGCGACGATCACGCCGTTCTCATCTGCAGCTTTGATATCGATATTGTCGAGACCTACTCCAGCACGTGCAATGATCTTGAGTTGAGGTGCGGCTTCGATGATTTCGCGTGTTACCTGAGTTCTATTCCGCACAACAAGTGCAGTTGCGTCTGCTAACTTCGCTTTCAACTCGTCCTTCTTACTCCAAAGGTCTGGTTCGCGAACGATCGGGAAAGAATCAGCAAGCGCCTCAAAATCTGCGCTCCAGACATCTTCACTGATAACAATCACGAACCAGTCCTTTCGAGAGTTTGGTTAATCGAGTTAAGGAATTATGCGCTGATGTACAACTTGGTGAAGGTGTACTCGCGATGGCCTAAGGCCTCAGCCGCGCAAAGTCGGCCATTGACGGTGCGTTCGATGACATCCATCATCATGTCGCCAGCCTTGGTCAAGTTGTATTCCTGACGCAATAAACCAGAGACATCAAGATCAATGTGCTCGCGCATCGATGCAGCAGTCTTCTTATTTGCGGTGAGCTTCAATACTGGCTCGATTGGATTGCCGATGACATTTCCTTGTCCGGTTGGGAACAAGTGAATGACGGCGCCAGCAGCTGCCATGAGAGTTACGCACTCTGCTGCAGCAGATGAAGTGTCCATGAAGTAGAGACCTTGCTTCTTGCGATCTGGGGCTTCGGCTGGGGCAAGAACTCCCACAACTGGAACTGAACCCGTCTTGGCAATATTGCCGAGCGCCTTCTCTTCAATCGTTGTGAGACCACCAGCAATATTTCCTTGCGTTGGTTGTGAACCGAGCAAGTTAGCGCCAGTTGACTCGATGACTTTGATGTAGTTGTCGTAAGTTTTCTGAAAGAGATTGCGGCATGCATCATCAATGCAGCGTTCTGCGATGAGATGTTCTCCACCAGTGAGCTCTGATGTCTCGCCAAAGAAAACGGTTCCACCTGCAGCAACCCAACGATCGACTGCTTCAGATGTTGTTGGACATGAACCGAGACCTGAAGTTGTGTCTGATTCGCCGCACTTGATCGACATGATCAAATCGCCTTCAGTTGCTGGTTCGCGTGTAACTTCAGATGCATCTTGCAAGAAGACTTGAGCAACTCGCGCTGCATCTGCAATTACTTGAAGATCACCTTTACCCTCAATAGAGAAGGAAGCGACTGGCTTACCTGATTTTGCGATACCGGCAGCAACGCGCTCGGTCCACTTTGGCTCAATTCCGATCACCACGACTGCAGCAACATTGCCATTAAGGCCCGTGCCGATAAGTGTGCGGAATGTAAGTTCTAGATCTTCACCGAATTGCAGACGTCCATATCCATGCGGCAGCGCGAGAGTACCTGGCACTACTTTTGCGACCGCTTCAGCGGCAGCATTGGAGAGGTCATCGACCGGCAAGATAATGACGTGATTACGGATACCCATCGACCCATCAGGGCGACGGTATCCGGTTAAGCGCGGCTTGCTTCCCATCGATAACTCCTCATGTTGTGTGTATGAACGTAATCGCCTTTTTTGATCGGCTGTGATGCGATGCCGACCTTAATTCCATATTTAATGATTGCTTCACCTTCTGCATGATCTCTCAACGCAAACTTATGTCCCAATGGGATTGCGTGGTTGAGAACAGCGGTGTGCTGGCTTTGCTCTTTCACTGATAGCCCTTGCAGTGTGCCAGGTTGCAAATCATCATTTGCAACAGCAACTGAATCGCCATCATGGTGAAGGAGGAAATCAGGCACTTGTGCCATGTCTACTTCCTTTCCATCTCTCGATTACCAAATATCCCCATCAACGTCGCGCTCCTGCGAGGTACGCATCGAGCTCTGTCTTGGTAGGAATTCCACTTTGTCCATCGAGCGCGCGACATGAAAGTCCCGCCACGATGTTTGCTATCTGTGCCGACTCTTCAATCGGCTTATTCCATACTTGAGCCGCAACAAGCGCGCCATGAAATACATCGCCAGCGCCCAGAGTGCTCACAATATCTGCCGAAATTGCAGGAACAATCCCGGTGTTGACTCCATCAGAATAAACGCTGCCTTCTCCCCCTTTGGAGATGACTACCCAATTCTTATCTCGGGCGGCCGAAGAGACATCGGTCGTGATGTTCTCGGATGGCGCATACAAGTCATAATCAGCTGAGTTCAAACCAGGCGCTGCGTATCCAATATCAATAGAAAGCTTTGAGCTTCCGCCGCGCGAGATTCCCCATTCTTTGATCGCCTTCATACCGAATTGGTCAACATGAATCCAGGAATAATCCTTGATATTGGCTGGCTTTGAGGGCAGATGATCATGAGGCTGAACCATAATGGCGCGAGTTTGTTCGCTCTTTGAAACCACAATTGTTCCTGTTGCTGTTCGCAAAGTTGGATCTACGATGACATGCCGAGTATCAATGCCTTCGCGTTTCAACGTATCAAAAATGAAGCGGCCAGCCTCGTCATCGCCAATGACGCACGAAAGTGCAACATCAACGCCGAGGCGCGCCAGAGCAACAGCAGCAGTCGTGGCGGGCCCACCGACAGCGCGGACAGATTCAATCGCTACGACGCGCTCATTTGCTGAAGGGTACTTCTCAACTAAGACAATGGTGTCAACTGTTGCAATCCCAACCGAAAGAACCTGAGCCATCACTCATTCGGCTTTCGCAGATATTTAAACCAGGCATCACGTGCATTGTGTATATGTTGAATAATCATTAAACGCGCCGCAATGGGATCACGACGTTCGATGGCTTCAAGAATCACGCCATGTTCGTGCCCCGATGCATCTACGCGTCCAGGTAATTTCAGAGTGTTGTCCATCGAGTTGAACATGATTTCTTGCAGAGTGCCGAGAGTTTGGTTGAGGAAATGATTCTGGGCACTTCGCACAATCGTCAGATGGAAGTGCATATCAAGCTTGCGTACTTTCTCGAAATCAATCGGATCTTCTGCGATTGCCTCATTTAGCGCTTGTGCAGCATCTTTCATCTCTTGTAGTTGCTCTTTTGTGCGGCGCTCAGCTGCCCATTCGACTGCTGGAGCTTCAAGGATCTCACGCATCTGGAAGAGCTCTTCAATCCGATGTTGAGCTGCCTTCAATGAATCTCGAAGTTTCTCGCCCTCTTCCTCATCCA
>JBEATV010000036.1:0-8314 GCA_041161815.1 Actinomycetota bacterium
GTTCAAGTACATCGATAAAGGTTCGATGGCGACTATTGGACGCCATAAGGCGGTCGTTGAAGTTAAGGGAATTCGTATCGGCGGTGTCATCGCTTGGTACATGTGGCTCTGGCTCCACCTCTTTTATCTCCTTGGTGGACGAAACAAAATCGGCACCATGGCGGATTGGACCTGGAACTATCTGACTTTTGATCGCGGTAATCGTCATATCATGGATATTTCATGAGTTTTATCAACCTTCGAGGCCATGAAATCTGGCATCAAGAGTGGAAGAAGAGAAAAGAAGAACCGCTACTACTTTTACATGGCGGTTTAAGTTCAACCGAAAGTTTTGCTCCCAAGATCCTTCCCAGCGTCAAGCGCACTCACCATGTTTACGGTTACGACCGAACCGCACATGGCAAAACTAAAGTGCGTGAAGGCTACTACCATTTCAAATTCCAACGCGATGAAGCGATTGCGTACCTCGAAGATGTCGTAAAGAAACCTGCACATATCATCGGCCATAGCGATGGTGGAATTATCGGATTGATGGTTGCGATTGCTCGCCCTGATTTAGTTAAGACTCTCGTCGCAATCGGCGCTAATTATCACTATGACTGTGGACTCAATCACCAGCTCTTTGACGGAGAAGTAGCAGAAGAAGCTAAAGACAATTTTGCAGCACGTACTGGACAGCCTCGAGAGTTGTTGGTCGAAATCATTCATAAGGCACATAAAGTCTGGGCCTCTGAACCACGCATGACTAAAGCTCAATTGAAGAAAATCAAGTGCCCGACGCTGGTTCTGGCAGGTGATGACGAACCTTTCAGCAACGAACACACGGTCGAACTCTTTGAGGCAATTCCTCATGGACAGCTCGCAATCGTTCCTGGCACATCACATGCAGTACTCAAAGAAAAACCTGAACTAGTGAAGAAGATTTTGCAGGACTTTTATCGCGATCCGAGCTATCCGATGACGCTCAATCCAAACCGCCGCTTGAAAGAAACGCTACGACTTCGCGGGCAGGCGTAAAGCTCCGTAAGCGTGCTCTGGCACAAAAGGCTTATGTGGCGCTACTGCGTTCACTTTTTTGTAGGAACTTCCTTGAGCTGGTCGTGGATCTGGCTCAGCTTTATTCGGCCACATTGAGAATGCGCGCTCGGCTTGTGCAGTAATTGTTAGCGATGGATTTACTCCCAGATTTGCTGTGACGCTAGATCCATCAACAACATGAAGTGTGGGGTAGTTCCACACGCGGTGATATGGATCGATGACGCCAGTGTCAGCTGAAGAACCAATCACACATCCACCCACGAAGTGCGCAGTAAAGGGAGCGCTAATCAAGTCGCCGATATGTCCACCAGGAGTACCGCCATACTTATCAGCAATCTTTCTAACTACTTCGTTCGCTGCCGGTATATAAGTTGCATTTGGATTCTCTGCATCGTTCTTTGATGTAAGTCTCCACCCAAATATCCCGCGCTTGCCTCGCACCGTCATAGCGGAATCAACATTCTGCATCACTAAAGCAATAACGGTTCGCTCACTCCACTTTCGCACATCGAATATCTTGAGAAACATTGCTGGGTTCTTCAATATTGTCCTGATCCACATCGATCGACGATCTTTTGATCTCTCCCCGTCTGTCATCACGGTCTGGAGTAAGCCCATGAAATTGGAGCCTTTGCCATACCTCACTGGCTCAACATGGGTATGTTCATCAGGGAAGAAGGATGAGGTAATTGCAGCGCCTTTCGAGAAATCGATCTCATTTGAATGCGGCATGATCGCACCTGTTAGGGCCTCTGAATTAGTACGCGACAACTTACCAAGTGCGCTGGACAGATTCGATAGTGCCCCTGAATCTTTCATCTTATGCAATAACTTCTGAGTGTTATAAGTACCTGCTGCCACAACAACTTCGCCTGCTGTAAATGTTTGCTTGCCACCAAACCATGCAGTGCTCTTTCGCGCCGTTATTTTCCAACCGCCATGTGAAAGTTGTTCGATCTTCTCAACTGTGGTGTCCGGAAAGACAACAGCGCCAGCCTTTTCGGCTAGCCCCAGATAATTCTTTGGCAGAGTGTTCTTGGCATTGAAACGACATCCAGTCATGCAAGCACCGCATTGCTGGCAGCCATGTCGATCCGGTCCAACTCCCCCAAAATACGGATCTTTCTCTATGACGCCTGGGCCTTGACCAAAGTGCACACCAAGAGGCGCCATCTTGAATGTGTGTCCTACACCCATTGCATCCGCAGCATCTTTCATCGCTTGATCAGAAGCTGAGAAGTATGGATTCTCCGCAACTCCCAACATTCGTGACGCTTGGTCATACCAAGGAGTGAGTTCTGCTTTCCAATCCGTGATTGATTTCCACTGTGAATCATTGAAATAACTATCAGGTGGCATGTAGAGAGTGTTGGCATAAACCAGTGATCCGCCACCAACTCCAGAACCGGCAAGAATAAGAACATCAGGTAGCGCGTGAATTCTCTGGATACCGCGCAGACCTAAACGCGGCAAGTAGAGAAACTTAGAAAGTCGCCATGAAGTTTTAGGAAAGTCTTTATCTTTAAATCGGCGACCCGCTTCAATCACAGCTACGCGATAACCTTTTTCTGTCAGGCGCAGCGCCGCTACTGATCCACCGAATCCAGATCCGATGATCACTACATCGAAGTCACGTTGCCGTTGCGACATAGAAGTAGGCTACACGCATGGAACTTGCGCACTCTTTCAATCTCAAAGATCCGCAATTCCTTCTCAACCCCTATCCCGTGCTCTCCGAACTTCGCGCACATGGTCGACCTATGTGGCATGAGGAGATGCAAATTTGGCTCGCTGCAACACATGCAGATGCGACTGCAGTATTGCGCTCTAAAAGCCTTGGTCGTATCTATACACCGCAAGAACCGAGCGATCTCTGGGAGACATTCAACTGGCTCCATGCTGATTCCATTATGGAGAATGAAGGAGCAAAGCACACTCGACTCCGCGCTCTTGTTTCCAAAGCCTTTAATCGAGGCCAGATAGATCGCCTAGCGCCGCGCATTAAGAAGATTGTTGATGAACTCCTTGATAATTGCGAAGAGTTAGGGGAATTCGATCTCCTGGCAGACTTTGCAGAACCACTTCCAGTGCGAGTTATTGCTGAGCTTCTCGGAGTTTCGCCAGCTGATGAAGTCAATCTTCGTCCATGGTCACAAGCCATCGTGAAGATGTATGAATTTGATGTCTCTGCCGAAGAGGAAGCCGCTGCACGAGATGCCAGTAACGAGTTTGCAGCCATGATCACAGCCATGGTCGAGAATCGCAAGGCTAATCCCACTAACGATTTAGTATCAGAGCTAGCACGAGTTGAAGAGTCTGGTGAGAAGTTAACGTTACGAGAACTCATTGCTACGTGCGTACTACTACTCAATGCGGGTCATGAAGCATCCGTCAATGCATTCGGAAACGGGTTTGTCGCCGCCATGAACGATGGACAGGCCGCAGAAACTCTCCGCACTCGACCTCGAGAAGTAACTGCGACCGCCGTGGAAGAGTTCTTCCGATTTGATGCACCGCTACAACTATTTGAGCGCACTGCAACGACGCCGACAGATATCAACGGAGTCACTATCCCAACCGGAGCAAAGATTGCTGCGCTCCTTGGTTCTGCAAATCGAGATTCATTAGTTTTTGATAATCCTGAAAAGATTAATCTCGAGCGAAACCCCAACAACCACATCTCATTTGGGGGCGGCATTCACTTCTGCCTTGGAGCGCCCCTTGCCAGACTTGAACTCAGCACATCCCTACCTGCGCTCTTCGAAAGATTCCCAACTATTCAGATGACCGAGATACCTGAGCTTCGTGAAACCTTTGTTCTTCGGGGTTACTCAGAGATCAAAGTAAGTATCTAGCTTTACTTCTCTTCTAGAGGTTTCTCCATTGCAGCGACTTTCTCGCGCAAGCTCTTCATTTCATCCGCCGAAATCTTGCCATCTTCGGTCATCAACTCAACGTCATCGACTATCTCGCTGAGCTGGTTCATTCGCATAACACGTTGTTTGTTCTCTTCGCGCGCTTCATCCATGGCGTTAAGAACCACACCAATAAGGACGTTGAGCACGGTAAAGACCACAACGAAGACATAAGACAAGAAATACGGCAGAGCCCACGGACTAATGGCTACGCCAGCCTCGAGGTAATTCGGGAAGTTTTCCAGCGTTAAAAGAATGAAAAGGCTGGTCATCGCACGAGTGATGCTGCCCCAATTGTCGGCATCTCCTTCGCCAAAGATGTAGAAACCAAGCATTCCGTACATGAATAGCGCAACGAAGATCAAGACTGCAAGGCTCATCAACGGGGGAAGTGATCGAACGATAGATGAGGTAAGAACTCGTACTTCAGGTAGGAATCTGAAGATTCGAACCAGGCGAAGAAGGCGAAGTAGTCGTAACACCACGGTCTGGCCCGCAAAGATTGGTGATGCTGCAATGACAAAGAAGTCGAAGATATTCCAACCTTGTTTGAAGAACTCCCATGGCCGCTTTCCATAGGAAAGAATCCGCAGAACTAGCTCGACTCCGTAGATTGCAAAACAGATCAAATCAAGTTGTTCACAAGCTTCACGAACTGATGGATCAAGATCAGGCATCGTGAGAATTGCGAGAGATGTCGCGTTCATCAAGATGACGAAAGCAATCAGAAATTCAAAAGCTTGGCTGTAGACCAATCGAGTTAACCAAGGAATTCGCCAAGGCTGAATTTCCATATTACGACCGTATGCACTAACGGAATTCACGCAGAAAGCCTACTGAGGGGTTTGGCACTCTGCCTCCTGAGAGAAGTCTGAGTCCAATTTAGTGAATTGAAATTGAGTTCACTTGCTCCAGTTGAGATTTTCGTATTGATGCCACTCAGAGAAGGGCTTCATGCCCACTTTTTCATATAGTCGAAGTGCTCCGCTTTCATTGCCCGCATCAACATTCAAGCAGAGCTTTGAGCGCCCCATTTCGGTGTTGATCGCAATTGCATGGCGGAGCAGCGCTTCTCCGAGCCCTTTGCCGTGAAACGCCTGTCGTACACCGAGGCCTGACACATAACCTGAGTCCTCATGCAGTAACTCATCGTTGCAATCTACAAAGCCCACATCTTCGCCATCTATGGCGATGAGCCATACCTGCATATTGATCTCGTCTTTGTCACGAAGCACAAGCTCGCTCCACTCTTCGAACTGGCGCGGCATGAAACCGAAGTGCTTGCTGAAAGAGTCTTGGTGAACCTCATAATAGGAGCGCATATCTCCTTTGCTGTTGAGATTGATCTCGCGAATAACCCCAGATGATCCCGAGTTTGATTGAGACATGGCTGGGAGTTTCATCTCTAGAGTCCAGTACTTACGAAGAATCGTGAAATCACGACTTTCCAGCAGGCTCTTGTACTCAACATCGTTGGACTGTGTGCCTAACCAGAGTTGAAACTCGGAATTATGTTGACGAGCAAGTTCGATGGCCAAGTCCAGTGTTGGAACTAATGTTTGTGCGCCTGGCCTTGTGTAAATATCGAGATAGAAACGCTTGCGCGAAGTGTCGGGATTAAGGGTGATAAAGCTCTGCCAGTCATCATCTGGATGGAGTTTTGTCAGTCTCGTAATTGCTGGATCAAAGAAACCTCGTACAAACTCGCGAGCCTCGATCTCTCCGATGCGCTTTTCATTGGGGTTTAGCGAGAGAAGGTTTGCATTAGCAATTTCTAGAATTGTGGGAATGTCTTCTTCAGAAGCTGCTTGAGAGATAAGTTCCATGACGACATTCTGCCTTCTGTGTTCGAGTTGCTTGAAGTAAATGGAGCCCCCCGTCAGGATTGAACTGACGACCTTCCGCTTACAAGGCGGATGCTCTACCACTGAGCTAGGGAGGCGGAAACAGAGGCTAAGTATGTCAGCCCTACACAAAAGTATGAAATCTAAGCGAGAAAAGCCTCTTTTTACACCTTCAGGAGTCGCTTGCCTTTCTCTACCGCATCCTTACGATCCTCCGCGCCGAGCTTGCGATAGAGGTTTCGTAGGTGAGTCTTGATTGTGTTCTTGGAGATACTGAGATTCTTTGCAATTTCTTTGAGTGGTAAACCAGTTGCAAGGTGTCGCAAGATATCTGCTTCGCGTCGTGTCAGAGCATCCCCAGATTGGCCCTGTGAAATCATCATCTTGTTCAACTCTTCTCCTGCGGCGCGAGCGAGCCTCTCGTTAAAGGCAGTAGGCGATTCGGAAGCAAGGGATATATATTGCTGAAGAATGTCAGATCGCTGAGTTACAAAGTGATGGAAGTAACCATGCTTCGAACCGATATCAACAGCTTTTGCTACTGCTTTCAATTGCGCAGCAGGTGAGTCCTTCAGCAAATATGCTTTGAACAAGTAGTACGTGATTGCTTGACGCGGAATGCTGAGATCAAATCCTTTGATGATTTTCTCGGTATTTGCAAAGTTTCCAGTACCGATGCTTGCTGCTGCTTGAAATGATTGGACAAAGTAAGAGGGTTTGCAGCGCTTTAACAATTCTTGCACCCGATCGTTATCCATCATGAAATGTCTTACTCGGATTTCCCACATATCAACTACATGGCTCATCTCGTCTGAAATTGAATGCGAACGAATCAATTCTCGTGCTTTCTCTATGCTTGCCAACGCCTCTTCATATCTTCGTAATAGAGCAAGGTGATAGCCCTGCCTGCCAAGCGATGCGATTGCAACAGGGAAATTTGAGGCGCTGCAGCCATCATCCACATTTACCTGCAAAATGGAGACGCTCTCTTCCAATTTGCCAGACTCTGCTGCAAGTATTGCTTCGGCAAATCTCGTTCCAAATGGACCAAAAAAACCACTCACTTGAGTATGGGTCACAACAGAAATAGGAGTCATTAAGTAATTCTGCGTCTCAATTAATCGGCCCTCATGAGCGGCTATGAGGCAACGCATCGATGAAATGATGGAGTTTCGGGAAGCTGGCTGTTGCGTTGCCATGACTTCATCTAAAATCGTCGAAATCTTCTTAACACGACTGTAGTCATCTGTTATGAAGGCGCCCCACAGTGCAAATTGCAGATAAGTTAACTGATGCCTTGAAGTTGCCAACGTATCGGAGTTATTTGCCTGATAGGTCTCAATTGCCTTATTCCAGTTTTCCTCGATTCTGCCTCTTGCAAAAGCAATCAATGACTTCAGCGCAAGCACATCAGCATTCCATGACTTGTCTTGCTCCTTAGTGAGTCGTGTTTGCTCTATTTCCAAAATATTGATTTGAGACTCTGCTGAAGTGAAGTCACCACTAAGAAACTCAATGTAAAAACTTATGATGGCTTTACCAATAGAGCCACTTCCAGGAAGATGCTCTGACACCGTTACCCAATCGCGTAGCTCATTAATTGCCGATCTCGTTATGGCATCTTGGATGCTCGCTCCGATTGCTCCTAATAGCTGCGAATCTTGCAAAATCTCGCGCAATTTCGGCGTTTCACCCATTTCTACCAACATCGAAGTAGCCTGACGGATATCACTTTGTGACAATAAAACTTCGATGACAACTTCGATTTTATTTCCAAAATCTTCACCTCGTCGCAATTCATCAATTAAGGCATCGCGAAAGATTGGATGAATCTTGAATTTAGGTGGCAATTGCGAGATTTGAGATACCACGATTGAGTCTTGACTAAGCAGGGTAAGTTGACGTACCGCATCTACATTTCCGGTAATCTTATAAGCCACATCTGGTGTGATGATGTGTAAGAGCGAGAGTTGTTCAAGCAAAGTGCGCTGAGGTTCATCCAGTTTTGCAAGAACCCTATTTGCTTCAATGGAGAATTGATGTTTTCCCTTAAGGCGCAAAGTTGAGAGTTGAGAGCGAAAATCAGGATTGTCTCTTAGCAACGATGTAACAATCTCTGTACTTGCCGGCCAACCTTCAGTGAGTTCTGCGATTCGTTCAACTTCTTTATGCGTAATACCTGGGATCGCTTCTTGCGCTAACTGTTCAATTTCCAGATTATTGAACTTGAGTTCCTCGGAATTCACAACAGCGAAACGGTTAATCCCCGCTTCTTGAATAAACTCTGAGCGAGGTGAAGTTGTTGTAACGAGAACTAATTTGATATGGCGTGGCATCAATCGCACGATTGCTAGGGACAAGGTGTTATGTATTTGACGAATTTCTTCTGCATTATCAATAACGACATTGAATGGCGTCTTATCTGATTCGAGAATTTGGGTTAGTTGAACGATATGTTCGATTGAAACATCCCGAACTTCAAGGAGCGTGTGCAGTTTTGACGTGAGGTGCGGCGCT
>JBEATV010000036.1:8339-12332 GCA_041161815.1 Actinomycetota bacterium
GCTACTCGACAGATTTCCAGCAGAAACTCTTCAAAGAGTTGAGCAGCATCGGAAGTGGAGAATCCTTCAACCCACGCGGTCGGTTGATCTTGTGACTCCATCCATTGCTTCGCCAAGGTAGTTTTTCCGTAACCGGCAGGGCCATAGATGTAGATGACATGGTGCCCCGGTGCATTAATCGCGTTGATGAGTCTCTTGCGATAGACCAGGGGTGATGCCATGACTCCATCATCCGCCTTCAACTCATGAGCGGGGTGAAATTTCCTCCTTTTCCCTTAAATTCACCCTCAAGTTCACCCTACCTAGCCCGCATGGGAGCTTATTTCCAGGCGCATGGAACAATTCGCGAACCATGCCAACGCCTATCTGGATGAGCCCCGAGACGACCTCGGTTAATCGCCTGCCGATGCTCAATATCGGCCACCTTATGTCGATTTCGCTCGATGGGGATTGGAATTTCCAACTTTTGGATCGTCCTGATCAGGAGCCAAGCAAGCGTTGGCAATCAATTCCTGTTCCAGGTTTATGGACGATGATCAATGGCCAGCAACCATTTGGAGATAAGCCGATCTACACAAATGTCCAAATGCCATTTACACAGCTTCCTCCATCTGTGCCCCAAGAGAATCCCACCGGCATTTACGAGCGCGAATTCTCACTTCCATCTTCATGGAAGAACAAACGAGTAGTGCTCTCTATTGGAGGATTTGAATCAGTCGCGATTCTTTCCATCAATGGCAAGGAAGTTGGCGTAGCGAAGGATTCTCATTTAGCGTCGGAGTTCGATATTACCGATTTCATCAACGGTGGCTCCAATCGAGTTCAGATCAAAGTAATTAAGTGGTCAGATTCAACTTTCATCGAAGATCAAGATCAATGGTGGCATGGTGGAATTACTCGCTCGGTAAAACTCTTTGCAACCGAACATGTCTTCATTGAGCGACTCTATGCAACGCCAGGATTAGAAGCTAACAACAAGGTTGGCACATTGAATGTTCGAGCACACATCAACTCCATCAATGAAGCTGACATTGCCAATTACAAACTTCGAGTCAGAGTCTTAGGAATTAAGAGCGCAGATGTCACCGCGACGGTCATCAACCGCAAAGCTCCGCAATGGACCGAAAAGAGTGCAGCAGAGAAACAAGCTGGAGATGATTACTTCCTTGGAACCTTCTGGGATGGAAACATTCCCAAACCAAATTATGAAGCTTGGCTAGCGACCGAACCTGTTATTCCGGGTCCTCTCGAATTCACCATACGCATCCCCGGAGTATCGCCATGGTCGGCAGAATCTCCGACTCTCTATGACGTTGAGTATGAATTAATCGATCCTTCAGGTCAGGTCATCGAGGTCACAAGTCAGAAAGTTGGCTTCCGCCGCGTTGAAATCGATGGAAATGAGCTCTTGGTTAACGACCAGCCCGTCATCATCTACGGCATCAACCGCCACGATTTCAACCGCCAGACTGGACGAGTTCTTAGCCGCGATCTGATGCGTCAGGATCTTCTCGAACTCAAGCGTTGGAACTTCAATGCAGTGCGTACATCGCATTACCCAAATGACCCAGCTTTCTTGGATCTCTGTGACGAACTTGGTTTCTATGTCGTCGGTGAAGCAAATATCGAATCACATGCTTTCCAGAACACACTCTGCAATGATCAGAAGTACCTCAACGCATGGGTCGATCGCGTAGCGCGCATGATTCAGCGCGATATCCATCATGCCTCAGTCATCTTGTGGTCGCTGGGTAATGAATCGGGTGCTGGTTTAAATCACCGCGCAGCTGCTGCTTATGCTCGTTATTTTGATCCATCGCGTCCCCTTCATTATGAAGGTGCAATTCGCGGCAACTGGACTGCTAATTACGATCTCACTGATGTCGTTTGTCCGATGTACCCAGACATTTCAGCAATCATCTCGTACGCAAAGTCAAAGAAAGCTGATCGTCCGTTGATTATGTGCGAGTACACACATGCCATGGGTAACAGCAATGGAACTCTTGCTGAGTATTGGGAAGCGATTCACACACTGCCTGGCCTCCAAGGTGGATTCATCTGGGAGATGTGGGATCACGGCCTTGATCAGACGCTTGAGGATGGCACGGTCCGTTCGGCATACGGTGGTGACTACGGCGAAACTAAACATGACGGCAACTTCGTCTGTGACGGAATGTTCTTCCCGGATCGCACTCCTAAACCTGCCTTACAAGAGTTCAAGTACATTGCCTCGCCCATCACGATTACAGCCAAGAACCTTAAGACCGGAAAGTTTGAGATTTTCAACAAGAACTTCTTCGTTGATCTTCGCGATGTGAAATTACGTTATGAAGTGACGGTCAATGGCAAAGTGACCTCAACCGCTGATGTGAAACTTCCTACGGTAAAGCCCCGTAAAAAGGCCCTATTCTCGCTTCCAGCCAGCGCTCTCAAAGCTGATTCAAATGCTGGCGAACGTTTCGTTAACTTCTCGCTAGTACTTGCAACCAGCACGCCATGGGCTCACCTCGGTCATGAAGTTGCATGGCAACAGATTGCTCTGCCATCTAAACCACTTCCTAAAGCCAAACTTGCCAAGAAACCACAGGAATACGTCAATGCAGAAGGCGCCATAATCTTGCCATTCGGTGAAGTTGCTCCGCGTCTCACGCTTTGGCGCGCACCGACTGATAACGATGCGATTGGCCATATTGCTTCCAAGTGGGAGACCTGGGGACTTCGAAACATCCGCCGCGATTCATCTACTGTGTCTCGCAAAGGTGGAATCACCAAGATCACACATTCATGGAAGACAAGTGCCGGCATAACCATCAAGCACATCCAGACTGTGGAATCAGTCGAATCAGGTTTGAGAGTGACTGATGAAGTCATACTTCCTAAACAACTTGATGATGTTGCCCGCGTTGGAATCAACTTTGAACTTCACGGAAATCTCGATCAACTTACATATTTCGGCACTGGACCATTTGAGACGATGCCTGATCGCTCTATTGGCAAAGTTCATCGCTGGAATTCCACGGTTGCTCAACAGTATGTGCCATATGTGAAGCCACAAGAAAATGGTGGTCATGCGGGAGTGCGTTGGTTTACTCTGACAAATCAGACCAATCACGGGCTCTACTTCCAACTCGATAAACCTCGCATGGTCACGATTACACCGATGAGATCAACCGACCTTGCTGATGCAACCCATAATGTCTTTGTACAACCATCAGGAAATACCGTGGTGACTATTGATGCGATTCAACGAGGTGTTGGTACTGCTTCATGCGGTCCAGATACGTTGGCGAAATATCGCATCAAGCCTGGAACCTATAAATGGAGCTGGACAGTCCTTACTTTCTAACGTTTCCAACTGATTGGTGCGGGGTATTTAGCACTTCTGCCATCGCCTGAAGATCTACGTCTGGCGCGACGAATCATCCATGGAACGGCATATGCGCCAAACCAATGAAGACGGCATATGCGCCAAACCAATGAAGATTTACCTGGGTTTTCTCCAGAGCTGATTGTGGTGCAGCAGGAGGCAGAGGCGTGCGCCAATCCTGATCATGTGGAAGGTTTAAGCGAGCAAGGACGGCTTGTGCCACACGGCGATGACCTTCAGAGTTGAGATGTAATCGATCTTCATGAATAAATCGAGTATCTCGCCAGAAATCATCTTGATTGGGATCAAAAAGGATTGCACCTACTGAGTTAGCTTTCTGTCTTACATTCTGATTGAAGATTGCAAATCTTTCTTGCCACATTTGTGCAGTCTTATTCTTCTTTCCAGTGTCTTCCATGACACAGAAGAGCATTAAAGATGCGCCACTTTTGATAAGGGTATCAACCGCGCTGTTATAAGTATCAATTGTTTTCGCCGGATCATACTTAGGTCGGATCACATCGTTGGCGCCAGCATGAAAGGAGATAATGGTCGATGGACCATTAACAAGTCCTAGCGCTATCGGAACTTGCTCGTCATGAACTTGTCCAACCAACTTGCCACGA
>JBEATV010000070.1:0-3116 GCA_041161815.1 Actinomycetota bacterium
ATCACTTTCGTCTTTGTTACACATGATCAAGAAGAAGCAATGCGTATGAGCGATCGCATAGTTGTCTTTAATGAAGGAAAAATAGAACAGATCGGAACCCCCGAAGAGGTGTACAACAAGCCCGCCACCAAATTTGTCGCCGGATTCCTTGGCGCTGCAAATATCGTCAGCGGCCAGCATGCTAAGAAAGTTTTCGGTTCTGAACTCACGATGAGCATCCGACCAGAACGCATTGCGCTTCACCCATCAAGCTACTCTGCGAAAAAGGGTGAGACCGCTGTATCAGGCGCCATCGTCGAAAAAGCTTTTATCGGTGCAAGCACCGTGTACGTCATCGAGACTGATTTTGGACTCAAAATCAGCGTAAGCAATACCAATCGAGAATTGCCGGCAGACGACAATAGTTTTGTCACTGGCGATCGGGTAACCGCTGTCTGGCGTGATAGTCACGCAGCAGAGATTCCCGCTTAGTACTGACAATCGTCAGTCGAAAGGAAGTAAATGAAGCGCAAAAAGTTAGCGGTACTCAGTGCTATTTCAGCTTTTGCACTCGTCCTGAGCGGATGTTCATCCGGCGGCGAAGAAAGCTCTGGAGTTTCCATTGAGGTACCAGATATCCCAATGCACGAAGCAATGGGAGATTTTGAAGGTGAACTAAATATCGTTAACTGGTCTGGCTTCGTTGAGCCAGCCTGGACTGACAAGTTCACAGCAGATACCGGTTGCAAAGTTAACCCACGCGTCGCAGGAACTAGCGATGAAATGGTCACCTTGATGCGTACCGGAAATTACGACATCGTCTCAGCATCTGGTGATGCTGCACTCCGACTCATCGTCGGTGGCGATGTTCAGCCTCTTAATATTGACTTGATTCCAAACTTCGGTGGAGAAATCGCAGCCGGAATGAAGGGCAATATCTACGACACAGTTAACGGAAAGCCATACGGAGTACCTATTGGACGTGGAGCTAACTTGCTTCAGTACAACGAGGAAGTAACCGGAAGCGCTCCTGAGAGCTGGGATGTTGTTTGGGAATCAAATAGCCCATACGCAGGAAAGATCACTGCATACGATGCACCGATCTATATCGCTGACGCAGCTGTGTACTTGATGTACCACAAGCCAGAACTCAACATCAAGAACCCATACGCTCTCGATCAAACTCAGCTTGCTGCAGCCGTTGATCTCTTGAAGCAACAGAACGCGATCATCGGTGAGTACTGGTCAGATCCAGTCGCACAAATTACTTCCTTCGTCGGTGGCAACACCGTTGTGGGAACTTCATGGGAGGTCTTGCGCAAATTTGCTGCGAAAGACAATCTCAAGACAACTCTGCCAATCGAAGGTTCAACTGGTTGGTATGACGCATGGCTAGTTAGCTCAAAGACAAAGAACATTAACTGTGCTTACGCTTGGATGGATTACACCAGCCGAGCAGATGTCAACGGCGCAATCGCTGTTAACTTCGGTATGGCACCAGCTAACACCGCATTCTGTGCATCAAGCCCTGAGGCTCAAGCACACTGCGATACCTTCTTTGCCGAAGATGAAGAGTTCTTCAAGAGAATTTGGCCTTGGACAACTCCAATCGAAACCTGTCTCGATGGTCGAACCGATGTGAAGTGTGCAACCTTCCAGGAGTGGACCAACGCATGGGCAACCATTAAAGGTTGATAAGTAGATGCGTGGGGACTGAGCAATCAGTCCCCACGTGTCACCAACTCCGATTATGAAAAAACAGAGCAAATCTCTCTCGACTCTTCTGATGCGTAAACCAAAGCTCAGATTGGTCGGACTCTTAGCTCTGCCCATGACATGGATTGTCGGCGTTTATATTGCTTCACTCTTCTTACTTCTTATCACCGCATTCTGGGAAGTTGATTCATTCACATCCCTTGTCACGCCAGGATTTACTCTCGAACATTTCATCAATATCTTCACTGTCCCCGCTTATTTAGCAACCTCGTTCCGCACTCTTTTAATTGCTCTCGCAGTCACCTTCATCTGTATTGTCTTTGCCATTCCGCTAGGAATCTTCATGGCAAAGATCGCAAAGCCATGGCTACGAAATTTCTTAGCCGTCGCCATCACTCTGCCGCTATGGGCGGGATATCTTGTAAAGATCATTGCGATGCGCCTAGTTTTCACAGAAGAAGGATTCTTCAACTGGTTGATGAACCCACTAGGAATTAGGGGACCAGGCTTCTCTATTCCCATCGTCATCATCACACTTACCTATCTCTGGTTTCCATACATGGCGCTACCGGTCTACACCGCAATCAGACAGATTCCACCGAACTTATTTGATGCCTCAAGTGACTTAGGTGCAAAAGGCTTCACCACCATTTATCGCGTAGTAATGCCGCTGATAGTTCCCGCCATCATCGCAGGCTCGGTTTTCACATTCTCCTTAAGTTTGGGCGATTACCTCGCCGCCCGCTTTACCGGAGGCTCCACCCAGATGATCGGCAGCATCATCGCCACCAATATCAATCTCAATCCACCCGTCGCCGCCGCATATTCCATGATTCCAATTACCTTCGTCGTCATCTATCTCATGGTTGCTAGACGCACCGGATCGCTCGAGCGGATGTAGCCATGTTGAGATTATCTGCGACCACCAAAGCCATTCTCTTCGCCATCGTCGGCTTCATTCTCCTTTTTATGTATACGCCGCTCTTTGTTCTCATTCTCAATTCATTTAACGAATCCCAAATTTCCGGTTGGCCCATCGAAAGTTTCTCGACCAAGTGGTGGGAGTTCGCCAAGGATTACCAACCCATCCGTTCAGCACTTCTCAATTCATTGCTTGTAGCAACGGGCGCAATGATTATCGCCTCGATCCTTGGAACACTCGTTGCTTTCGCCATCAAAGGTTTTGATTTCTTCGGCAAAGGAACCGTCAACATCCTCGTTGTCCTACCGATTGCTCTTCCCGGAGTTGTTACTGGCGTTGCATTCAGCAACACCTACAGTAATTTCTTATCTCCTGCGGGATTCAATATCGGCTACTTCGGAATGATCGTTGCGCACGCAACTTTCTGTATCGTCATGGTTTTCAATAATGTCTACGCCAGATTGCGCCGCATGAATCCCAGCCTGCAAGAAGCCTCCGC
>JBEATV010000071.1:0-3329 GCA_041161815.1 Actinomycetota bacterium
GTGGGCGGAGGATTCGGCGGTAGCGCGATTGCGCTCATCAAGGATGAAGATGCGGGAAGAATTTCTCAGGCAATCGAGAAGTCATTTGCAGAGAATGGATTTAAGGCGCCGAGATTCTTTGATTCTCTCCCCAGCGATGGAGCGAAAGTTATTAGCTAACAGGAGTTACAGAGATAACTTCTACGCCACCGATAGCGCTTAAGACATTGATGAGATCGGCAGGATCGTTTCCGGGAAATGCGACTGTGATGTCATCGATTCCTCGTCCACCCTCTGATGAAAGAACGACTAGGCCACGAATATCTCCGCCTGCAAAGCCAATCGCAGATGCGACCGCACCCAAAGAACCTGGGCGATCAGGGAGCGCTACGCGAATTCGGACCATTGCCATACGAGGAGTCTAACTTCAAAAGCTCCCTGACTTGGACTCGAACCAAGAACCTGCCGGTTAACAGCCGGCTGCTCTGCCGATTGAGCTATCAGGGATCGGCTAGCGACGAACTCTAGCGCGCAACTCTAGGTCAAGCCCTCGCCTAAAGCCAATTCGCGCAAGGCTCGCCTCTTTGTTTCCATCCCCACAAGTTCGCCAAAAATTCGGTTGTATTCCGCTTCATTTTCCACGGGATTGAGTCTCTGTAGGGTCGATTTCACTTCTGCGATTGAGCGACTCAAGGCCACTTCATTGAGTCGAGCAGTAACGCTAGTGACGTACTTATCGGAGATCTCGCCATCAGTTCGTATCGGCTCAACAGTCAATTCTGTGATGAAAGATTTCAATTCCTCAGATTCAACTGCTTCAAGATCAACCGTGGTCAATTCTTTCTGGGTGTCAACAAATTCGCGCAATTTAATGTATGCCGGATGCGAAAAAGCATTCGGTTCGAGATCTCTCCAATTACGCATCAAAGCAGGCATCTGAAGTCGAACCTTGAGAACTTCGCGCTCAAGCATCAACTTTGGTTCGTTTGGATCTGGGCGCCAATTCGTGGCTTGAGGTTGATCTGTCACTGTCCTGGCTGATGCAGAACTGTTCTTCTTTACAGCAGACATGACTACTTCGACTTCCATTCCGAGCCATCCTGCAAGACTTCGCGCATATTCAGGCCGCAGAGATGCGTCGCGTATCTTGCCAATAAGTGGCGCAGAAGCATTCAAAGCAGAGACTCGTCCATCAGCATTTGTCAGATCAAACTGCTTGATGGCACTCTTAATTGCAAATTCAAAAAGCGGCACTCGCCTGGCGATGAGATCTCTGACCGCCGCATCTCCTTGGTTCTGTCGCAATTCGCATGGGTCAAGTCCCGTGGGCTCAACAGCGACAAATGTTTGAGTTACAAATTTCTGGTCATCGCCGAAAGCTCTTAACGCGGCTTTTTGTCCGGCAGCATCACCATCAAATGTGAAGATCACTTCACCGCGGAATGCATCGTCATCCATAAGAAGTCGACGCAAGATGCGGATGTGTTCATCACCGAATGCTGTTCCACACGTTGCAACGGCTGTCGTAATGCCAGCAAGATGAGCGGCCATCACATCGGTATAGCCCTCAACTATGACGGCCTGGCGCTTTTTTGCGATCTCTTTTTTAGCTCGATCAAGTCCGTAAAGCACCTGACTTTTCTTATAAATAGGAGTCTCAGGGGTGTTGAGGTATTTCGGACCCTGATCCTCTTCGTCGCTGGCTAGTTTGCGCGCGCCGAATCCAACAACATCACCCGAGATATCACGAATCGGCCACATCAAACGATTTCGAAATCTATCGATGGGACCTTTCTGTCCCTCTTTTGAAAGCCCTGCCAACATCAACTCTTCGATTGTGAAACCTTTGCCGCGCAGATATTTTGTTAGCGCATCCCACTGGTCCGGAGAATAACCCACCTCAAATGATTCGCAGGCTGCTCTATCAAAGCCACGCTTCATCAAGAGATCTCGTCCATGCGCAGCTTCGGGAAGCGCAAGTTGCTCTTGATAGAAGGTAACGGCTGCAGCGTGAGCAGCGATTAATCGAGATCGCTGACCAGCAGGCGCCTTAGCGCCACCGCTTCCCTGCTCGTATGTAAGTTGATATCCGATGCGTTCTGCAAGCCGTTCAATTGTTTCAGTAAATGTCAGATGGTCGATTTTCATGATGAAGGCAATGACATCGCCTCCGACCTGGCAACCAAAGCAATGGAAATAACCTCGACTAGGAGTTACATGAAATGAAGGTGACTTCTCATCATGAAATGGACAGAGACCCTTTTTCTGTCCCCCGCCAGCGCCCTTGAGTTGTACATATTCGCCTACGACATCGTCAATCGGTGAATGGTCGCGAACGTACGTGACATCAACATCGCGAATACGTCCAGACATATTGGTAATCCTATGCCCCAATCAATCTCTCATGGAGCGCGTAGGCTCCGACATCTGTCAGAGATGAAACTTGATCAATAACGACGCGTAGTTTCTCTTTTTCAGTGCTCGCTCGATTCCATTCCTGCAGGAAGAAGCTCTCGAGGCTCGTTGGAGCGCTCTCCAACACTGCTTCCACAAGGTCTGTAATCACTTGCTGTTGCTTGGCATATCGCTCCTGGGATTTCTCTGCGCGAATGATGTAGTAGCCCGCCAATGATTTCAGCAGCGCAACTTCAACTCTTTGATCTCGAGGAACCAATAAGTTGGCCGAATATCTCACTAGATCGTCATCGCCAAAATGTTGGCGCGTTTCACGTTCGGCTGCAAGGGCAAATCTTCCAATCAATTGGCTTGTGAGATCCTTGAGCTGCGCAAGGTGTCTATGGCTGCGGTCAAAATCTTTTGGCCAACATGAAAGATTCATGAGCGAATCAAGCGCGATTTCGGCTTCAACTGCTGTCATATCCGATAGATAGTCACTTACTGCAGTTGCATGAAGTTGCGACAGATCTCTACGTAAATGAGAGATATCAATCTGTCCAGTGACCAGCGCGTCTTCGAGATCATGAACCGAGTAGGCCACGTCATCTGACCAGTCCATGATTTGAGCTTCCATACATGTTTTACCTTCTGGAGCAGATTCACGTACCCAATTGAAGATCACTTGATCGTCCTCGTAAACTCCATACTTACGTGAATTCTCTTGCGAACTCCAGGTTGCGCGTGTGAGATTCAATCCGACTGATAAGCCATCATTGTCGACTGTCTTTGCCTCGATACGAGTAAGCAATCTAAAGCTCTGTGCATTGCCTTCAAATCCACCCAAGCCTTCTGCGATTTTTGCCAGAGCTTCTTCGCCATTGTGACCAAAGGGTGGATGGCCTAAATCATGCGCTAAACATGCGCTCTCCATTAAGTCGGGATCAGCGCCAAGT
>JBEATV010000037.1:0-8528 GCA_041161815.1 Actinomycetota bacterium
GACGTGTGAGATCACGATGGTCCAGAAACCAGGATTGACTCGGAGGTTAAGGAACATGGCAAGAAGAGATGCACCCAGCACAACCTCAGGAGTTGCCATGGGTAGGAAGATCAAAAGATTGGTACTCGAGCGACCACGGAATTTGTGGCGTCCAAGTGCGAACGCAATCATCGTGCCCAAGACCGTGGCAATGACTGTGGAGATTACGCCGATCTGAAGAGAGTTTGAGACTGCTTGGCAGACTTGTGGCGCGCCACAAGGGTTCTTCCAGTTATCGAGCGTAAATCCCTGCCAGACAAGATTGCTCTTTCCCGCATCGTTAAAGGAAAAGACAAAGGTGTAGGCGACAGGAATAAATAGGTATATGAATGCGAGCGCTGCATAGATTCTGATCAAATTTCGTGAGAACCAGCGATTGGAGTGATTGTCATACCAACTCATCCGTTCCGGACTTTCGAATGTAAAGAGTGACCAAGATGAGGATTGTTGCCATCAGCGTAAATGAGAGCGCAGCGGCTGTTGGGTAATCAACCACCGCAAAGAAACGAGACTCGATGACATTACCAATCATCTTCGTACTCGGATTACCAAGAAGTGCTGCGTTGACGTAATCACCAGCCGCGGGTATGAAAGTCAACAGCGTTCCGGCAACAACGCCTGGCATTGATAGTGGAACGGTGACTTTTCTAAATGTTGTAAATCCGTTTGCGTAAAGGTCTCCTGCAGCTTCAAGTGTGCGGGGATCAATGCGCTCAAGGCTTGCATATAGAGGCAGAGTCATAAATGGAAGAAAGTTATAAGTAAGGCCCGAAACAACAGCAATTGGAGTTGCAGTAAGTCGAAGTGAATCATCAAAGAATGGAAGAACTTTGAGGGTCGAAACGATGGGCCCCTCATCACCGAGGATCTGCGTCCATGCCACGGTGCGGAGCAAGAACGAAGTAAAGAATGGTGCGACAACCAGAACTAGAAGAATGTTGCGGTACTTACCGGATTTAAAGGCAATCATGTATGCAAGTGGATAAGCGATAGCAAGAGCAAGGAGCGTTGCTATTCCTGCGTAAACAAAAGAACGTACATACTGTTCTTGATTTGCCACAAAAGCATCGACGTAGTTCTGGAAGCGAAGCTCCTGGACATATGTACCAATCTGGGCACCTTCAGGACGCACCATTGTTGAAGTGCTGGCCAGCGAGAAGATCGGAATAATGAAGAAGGTGACGAGCCAGATAAGGCCTGGGGCAAGAAGCAAATAAGGCGTGTACGAACGCGATTTAAGTCCGCTCTTTGGAGCTGAGTGGCTACTTGTAGCGGCGTGGAGAAATGCCATTTACTTACTCGTCGTCGAGATCTGCGCCGGCGTTAACATCTTGGGCGCCGTCGAGACCAAAGGTATGTTCAGGATCCCACTCGAGTGAGACCTTATCCCCCACGCGTAGATCATGAAGACCTTCATCATTCTGTTCAAACACGACAAGCTCAAGATCCCATGGAGTGCGAACCAAATATTGTGTTGATGTTCCTACAAATGAACGATCAGTCACAACGCATTCCTTGATTGAATTTGTGCCCGTGTCGTCGAGACGAACCTTTTCAGGACGGACACCGAGCAAAATTGAATCGTTATCAGTTGAGACTCTATGCAGTGGAACTTCGAAGGTATGTCCTTTTGCAGTCACAACTGCCTTGCCACCAGCGCGAGATTGGACTTTGGCTTTGATGAGATTGCATTGGCCAAGGAAGTTGGCGACGAAAGCTGTCTTGGGCGCTTCATAAAGATCAGTTGCAGAACCCATCTGTTCGATCTTGCCTTGATTCATGACCGCGATTGTGTCCGCCATTGTCATGGCTTCTTCCTGGTCGTGGGTGACGTGAATGAAGGTGATACCAACTTCCATCTGGATGCGCTTGAGTTCAATCTGCATCTGGCGACGGAGCTTGAGGTCGAGCGCTCCAAGTGGTTCATCGAGCAAGAGAACTTCTGGGCGATTAACAATTGCGCGAGCAACAGCAATGCGTTGTTGCTGGCCACCTGAGAGTTGACCTGGTTTTCGCATCGCAAGATGGCCGAGCTCAACAAGATTGAGTGCATTCTCAACCTCTGTCTTTACATCTTTGAGGCCGCGGCGACGTAGACCAAAAGCGATGTTTTCAAAGATGGTGAGGTGAGGAAAGAGCGCATAATTCTGAAACACAGTATTAACGTTTCGACGATATGGCTTCTGGGTTGTGATGTCATTGTCGCCGATGTGTATGGTGCCTTGTGAAGGTTCTTCAAGACCCGCAATCATGCGCAGAGTTGTGGTCTTTCCACATCCTGATGGTCCAAGTAATGCGAAGAATGAACCATCAGGAACGGTTAATGAGAGATCATCAACTGCGCAGAAATCTCCATAGAACTTGGAGACACGATTAAGTACTAAATCGCCAGTATCTTGCGAGACCTTGGAGTTCGCCATCAGTGGCTACTTACCAAACCCCTAGTTGCCGACAGCTTCGTCGAACGCGGTCTGGAACTTCGTGCTCTCATCAGCAGAGAGAGAACGGAAGACCTTGACCTTCGCCAACGTTGCTTCATCAGGGAAAATGTAAGGACTGGAGGCAAGATCTGGATCGATCTTCTCTAGTTCTGGTTGTGCTGCTTCGACTGGGCAGATGTAGTTGACGTAAGCAGCTACTTCTGCAGCGACGGCTGGGTCGTAATAGTGATTCATCAACAACTCAGCGTTCTTCTTATGAGTTGAGGTTGATGGAACCAACATGTTATCGCTCCAGAGCATTCCGCCTGATTCTGGGATAGCGAAGTCAAACTTGCCATCGTTTTCAGATTTCAAGATAAAGAGATCGCCAGACCAACCAATAACAGCAACAGCATCGCCATTAACAAGGCTCTCAGAGTAAGAGTTTCCTTTTACCTGGCGGATAAATCCATCAGCAATTTTGCCTTTGAGGAAATCAATCGCGTTCATGTATTGGTCTTCAGTGAAATCACCAGAGGGGTCAACGCCCTGGTAGAGCATGATGATTCCGACAGTGTCACGAAGTTCAGAAAGAACCATGATGCGTCCCTTGTTTGCGGGCGCAAAGAGATCTTCGATGGTGCGAACGCCTTTAGGAATCTTTTCTGTGTTCCATCCAAATCCACCAAAGCCAGACTGCCAGGTCAAGGAGTAATTACGACCTGGGTCAAATGAAACATCATTGAGAAGCGAGCGGATATTAGACTTATTTGGGATGTTTGCCGCATCGAGTTTCTGGGCATATCCAAGTTCGATCCAGCGCGCAGCCATCCAGTCAGTTGGAGTAACGACGTCATATCCAATGTCAGAACCGATACCAAGTTGTCCCTGAACTTTGCCGTAGAAGGTGTTGTTGTCATCGATATCTTCGGTGTAGGTCGCAGTAATTCCCGTCGCGCTCTCGAAAGCTTTGAGGGTTGGGTACTCCTTGGTGTCCTCGTTGTAATCGAGATACAGAGGCCAGTTCGCCCAACGAACAATCTTTTCGGTATCACTTACGTCAACAACGCCTTCAGCGCCGGTCTCGGATGAACCGGTGCCGCATGCTGCAAGTGTTGTTGCTCCAGCGATTGCACCTGCTCCGACAAGGAGTGAGCGACGTGTCATTTGTGCGCGGATAATCGCGCGTGCTTCGGGTGAGAGGGACTGTGGATCTTTCTTCATCGTTTCACTTTCTCGAGTCGGTTACTAGGACTTGAATTCGGGGAAATCTATCAGGCGTTGAGATTGGTCATGACGTGTTTGATGCGCGTGTATTCCTCAAATCCATATCCTGAGAGGTCTTTTCCGTGTCCGGAGTGCTTGAAACCACCATGAGGCATCTCAGCGACCATCGGGATATGGGTATTAATCCAAACGCAGCCAAAGTCAAAAGCCTTGGCCATACGCATCGCACGACCATGATCCTTGGTCCACACACTTGATGCCAGACCATACTTCACGCCGTTTGCATGGCGAACGGCTTCGGCTTCATCAGTGAATTTCTGAACCGTGATTACGGGAGCGAAGATTTCATTCTGAATCATCTCGTCATCCTGACGAAGGTCTGCAACAACTGTTGGGTTCCAGAAATAACCTGGACGATTAATTGCAGTACCACCAGCAGTAACGCGAGCATGAGCTGGAACGCGGTCTAAGAAACCTTTGACGCGTGCAAGCTGATTGGCGTTATTTACGGGTCCTACAAGTACATCTTCATCTGGCATTCCTACCTTGATGACGTTCTTAGCTTGCTCGCTCAGCAGGGCAACAACATCGTCATACGCGCTGGCCTCAACAAGAACACGAGTAGCAGCGGTGCAATCCTGTCCAGCGTTGAAATAGCCGGCAACAGCAATCCACTCGCAAGCTGCCTCAAGATTGGCATCATCGAAGATAACGACTGGCGCTTTACCGCCGAGTTCGAGGTGAACCTTCTTCAAATCTTTTGCAGCGCTCTGGGCAACTTCCATACCTGCACGGACAGAACCAGTAATGGAGACAAACTGTGGGATCTCATGCTCGACGAGATACTTACCGGTTTCGCGATCACCGACGACAACGTTGATGACACCTTCGGGCAAAAACTCTTGCATGAGTTCTGCCATCCATACAGTTGAGACAGGAGTTGTATCGCTCGGTTTGAGAACAACTGTGTTACCGGCAGCAATTGCAGGTGCCCATTTCCAGACCGCCATCATCATTGGGTAATTCCATGGCGTTACTTGCGCGCAAACACCGATTGGTTCGCGACGGATAAAAGATGTATGTCCCTTGAAATATTCAGCGGCAGAGCGGCCTTCGAGGTGGCGTGCTGCTCCGGCAAAAAAGCGGATCTGGTCAAGCATCGGCCCAATTTCTTCTGCACGTGTTACTGCGATTGGCTTACCGGTGTTCTCGCTTTCAATCTGAATTAACTCTTCAGAGCGCGCTTCAATCGCATCTGCAATTTTGTTGATTGCTTTCTGGCGCTCCCCTGGTGTTGTCTCTTTCCAGACTTCAAATGCTTTTTCTGCAGACTTCATAGCCTTGTCGATATCAGCGGCGTTAGAGACTGGAGCCTTCGCAAAAACTTCTCCCGTTGCGGGGTTTATCAAATCTTGAGTTTTATCGGATGATGATGAAACTTTCTCGCCGTTGATGAAATTCTGCAACGTCTTCACGCATGACCTCCAGGTTGGATGAGGGCTTGAGTTTAGTTAGCGAGCCACCCGGGTATCAAGACTTCTCGACTTCGGCAGCTGCGAGTTGGCCACAGGCGCCATCGATCTCCCGTCCTCGAGTATCACGGACTGTTACCGGAACTCCATAATTTTCTAAGGTTCTGACGAAAGTTCTCTCATCCTCTTTGCGTGACGCAGTCCACTTAGAACCAGGGGTTGGATTCAGGGGAATCAGATTCACATGGGCATGGCGGTTCTTTAACAGGCGACCCAGAAGATCTGCCCGCCATTGCTGGTCGTTAATGTCACGGATTAAGGCATATTCGATGGAATAACGACGACCGGTGCGATCGGCGTACTTGTCGGCAGCCGCAAGCACTTCCTTCACTTTCCAACGTGAGTTGATTGGCACCAATGTGTCACGAAGTTCATCATCAGGAGTATGAAGTGAGACTGCCAGTGTCACCTGCAAGTCTTCTTCTGTTAACTTCTCTATTCCGGTCACAAGTCCTACGGTTGAGACGGTAACTGATCGTGCACCGATACCAAGTCCATCAGGTTGTGGGGTAATGATGTTTCTGACTGTTCGCAACACTGCGTTGTAATTTGCAAGAGGCTCACCCATACCCATAAAGACCACATTGGAAAGACGAGTTGGTCCACCAGGAAGTTCTCCTGTTGCGCAGGCGCGAGCTGATGCGACTATCTGGGCAGTGATTTCACCTGCGGTGAGATTGCGCGTTAAACCTGCTTGCCCCGTAGCACAGAACGGACAATTCATTCCGCATCCTGCTTGAGAAGAAATACAGACCGTTGTGCGATCTGAATATCGCATCAAAACTGATTCAACAAGTACTCCGTCGTGTAGTCGCCAGAGATCTTTGCGAGTCTTGCCATTGTCACAAGTGATAGAGCGGACCAGAGTGATCAGCTTAGGTAAGAATTGTTCGGCAACCAGTGGACGCATAGCAGCAGGAATATCAGTCCAGGAATCTGGATCATCGCTGTAATGCGTAAAGTAATGTGTTGAGATTTGGTTGGCACGGAAGGCAGGAAGACCAAGAGATTCGGCCTTTGCACGGCGTTCTTCCTTTGAAAGATCAGCTAGGTGTTCCGGTGCTTTTTTACGTTGCTTAGGTTCATCAAAAACTAACTTTAATTCGCTCATGCGAATCTCTTCAGTAATTCAATGCAGCACCAGAGAATGGGGGCAGTAATCAGTACAGAATCAATGCGGTCCAACATCCCACCGTGGCCGGGAAGAAGTGTTCCCATATCCTTAATGGAAAGATCGCGCTTGATTGCGCTTTCGACTAAATCACCGACTGTTGCCGCCAATGCCCCGGCAAAACCAGCGAGCGCACCCATCACTGGGTGATAATCCAGAAGGTAGTAGAAGGCCAATGCGCTTCCGATGGCGGCAAAAATCATTCCGCCGAGAAAGCCTTCCCATGTTTTCTTAGGTGAAATCTTTGCAGCTAGAGGATGCTTTCCAAATAGAACACCGAAAACATAGGCGAATGTGTCATTACATCCCACCAAAATCACAAGAGTTGCGATGTAGGAAAATCCTTCACCAGAGCGTGCAAGAAGAAAGATAAATCCTGCGACAAACCCGGGATACATCAATGCAAAAGCGCTCGCCGTCGCGTTCTTGATGAAACCTTCCGTGCCCTTAAGAAGCACAAGGAAGAGGATGGAAATCAACCCGATAACAATTGAGACGGAGAGACCTGGTAAGCCTCCAACCCATGCGCTGAGAAGTACAAGTGCGGTTGTGACGCTCAGATGTAGAAAATTTATGTCAATATCGCGCGAGCGGAGCGCTGAGGTCATTTCACGTAAAGCAATCAGGACTGCAATACCGACGAAGAGCGCGAAGAGTTCAGGAATGAATGCCATGGTTGAGAAGATGATGGCAAGAAGGAGAAGTCCAACCGCGATTGAAGGTAAAAGTTTGCGACCAGCGCGCTTGTTTATCGCCTCATTGATGGCGTGAAGGTCACTCATGAATTCTTCCCAAAGCTAAACTTCGAGAAGTTCCACTTCTTTATGCTTAAGTAGCTCGTCGATCTTTGCTACGTGGTCAGAGGTAACTTTCTCAAGTTCCTTTTCGCCGCGGGTCAGATCATCTTTACCGATCAATCCATCCTTTTCTAGCTTCTCCATCGCCTCTTTAGCGGCGCGACGGATGCTGCGGATAGAGATCTTTGAATCTTCTGCTTTAGCCTTTGCAACTTTAATGAATTCCTTACGGCGCTCTTCTGTGAGTTGTGGGAAGTTCACCCGGATGACGTTTCCGTCTCCGCCTGGGTTGACGCCCAAATCCGATTCGCGGATGGCTTTTTCGATGGAGGGAATCGCTGACTTATCAAAAGGAGTTACAAGCGCGGTACGAGCTTCTGGAACTTGGACGGTCGCAAGTTGTGAAAGTGGAGTCGCAGTGCCGTAATACTCAACCATAATTTTGGCGAACATCGATGGATGCGCGCGACCAGTGCGAATTGATGCAAAATCCTCTTTTGCTACATCAACAGCCTTGTTCATCTTGGTGTTGGTGTCGGCAATTACGGTTTGAATTGTCATGACGCTCTCCTGGTTTGTTTAGTTAACTAGAGTTCCGATTGATTCACCGCGCACTGCACGAGCGATGTTGCCATTTTCCATGAGGTTGAAGACAACGATAGGCAATTTGTTCTCGCGGCAGAGGCTAAAGGCCGCAGCATCAGCCACGGCAAGCGACTTCGACAAGACATCGTTATATGAGATGAAATCAAATTTTGTAGCGTTCTTATCTTTTCGAGGATCGGCCGAGTACACCCCGTCGACTCCGCTTTTGGCGAGCAAGAGCGCATCTGCTCCGATTTCAAGAGCGCGTTGAGCTGCGACTGTATCGGTTGTGAAGAATGGCATTCCTGCGCCAGCGCCAAAAATTACAACTCGTCCCTTTTCAAGATGACGTATCGAGCGTCGTGGAATGTAAGGCTCAGCGACTTGTCCCATTGCGATTGCAGTCTGGACGCGAGTATCAATCCCTTCTTTCTCCAAGAAATCTTGGAGCGCAAGACAGTTCATGACAGTTCCGAGCATTCCCATGTAATCGGCGCGAGCCCGATCCATACCTCGCTCTTGCAATTCTGCACCGCGGAAGTAGTTACCTCCACCAACAACAATTGCGACTTGAACTCCGCTGCGAACTACCGCAGCAATTTGGAGCGCCACATCATGAACGACATCGGGATCGACTCCGACGCCTTTTGCTCCCCCAAAAACTTCGCCAGAAAGTTTAAGGAGCACTCGCTCATAGCTCTTACGAGGCTCTGTCATGCGAATGCTCCTTTTCTAACTTCTGGTCTACCGATAAAGG
>JBEATV010000038.1:0-9401 GCA_041161815.1 Actinomycetota bacterium
ATCTTTGAATCGAGTCTCTTTGAAGTTCTTGATCTCACCATCATCAGATCTTTCACGACTCAGGTCACCCTAGGCAAGCTACTTGCTTATCAAGTTCTGGTATCGATATTTGTTTTTATCATTGCTCGAAGAATTAAAAAGAATGGTGGCGCTATCTGGGTTTTGCTTCTTGCCCTCAGCGGTTCGTTGGCACCAATCTTTCAGAGCCACTCAAGTTCGCAAGGTAGCCATGGTTTGGCAATCGGATCTCTTCTCATCCATGTTTTGGCACTTTCATTTTGGATTGGCGCGGTTTTTGCTTTACAGATCATGCCGCGCGATGTTCAACAATTGGCGTTACCTCGAGTTTCTATGATTGCGCTCTGGTCTTCCTTTGCTGTTGTGTTAAGTGGAATCGCCAACGCATGGACCAGGCTTCGACTTTCAGATGATTGGTTTACAGGCTATGGCGCATTGATTGCGCTGAAGATTGCATTAACTCTCTTGGTATTTATCATGGCAAGCAGGATACGTTCCAGAGTTTCTGTTCAACGCTTGTTGCCATTCGAACTTGCAATCATGGCTCTGATTTTAGGAATTGGCACACTGCTCACTAGATTCACGCCAGAGGAATCAACTCCGGTTGAATTCGACAAGGTGCGCGAACTAGTCGGAATCGCGATGCCTGAAGCTCCTACTCTCGGTCGTGTCTTCTTTGAGTACGAAGCAAATGGACTGATGCTGGGCTTACTGGTATTCGCGACTGCGCTCTACATTCGTGGCGTAGTTGCCCTTGCTCGCAGAGGCGATAAATGGCCGGTTGGTCGGACAATTTCCTTTGCTATTGGAATTAGCTTGCTTGATTACGCTACAAGTGGTGGCCTTGGTCTGTACTCACATTTCTCATTTCAGTATCACATGATCGCTCACATGGTCTTGAGCATGATTGCGCCCATTGCCATCATCCTGAGCGCTCCCATCACTCTTGCGAGGAGAGCGCGGAATTCGTGGAGCATTAATCGCAGCGCTACATTCACGAGCCACAAGAATCTGGACAAACCCAATAGTCGCGCTTGCGATTTTTGATGGCTCACTCTTTGCGCTGTACTTCACTCCGCTTTTCGGCAATCTCATGGGTAGCCATTTCGGCCACATCATCATGAACTTACATTTCATCGGTGCGGGTTTGCTCTTCTTCCATGTCATCGTTGGGATCGATCCAAATCCTCGTAAAGTTCATCATCTTGTCCGCGTTGTGATGTTGTTAGCAGCCATGAGTATATCTTGTCCGCGTTGTGATGTTGTTAGCAGCCATGAGTATTCATGCATTCTTCTCTGTTGCCCTGATGTCAGCCAACAATCTCCTCGATGGTGGGTATTACCAACTACTCGAACGTCCTTGGGCAACTGACCTATTGGCTGATCAGAAGACCGGCGCTGCGATCGGATGGGCAATGGGAGAGATCCCCATTGTTGTGGCCCTGATTGCGACATTTATCCAATGGGTGCGCACTGATGCTCGTGAGGCAAAGCGTGCAGATAAGCACTCAGTCGCGGATCTTGCCGAATACAACGCATATCTCGAGCGATTAGCCGACCGAGAAAGTAAACGCGAAGGTAAGTAGTATCCCGCCTATGGAGCCGCTCTTCTCATTGCCCGAGGAATACCAAGCGCTACGAGACAGCGTACGTTCGCTTGCTGATAAGAAGATTCAGCCCTTCGCACATGATGTCGATGCAAATGCCCGCTTTCCACAAGAAGCATTTGAAGCTCTTCAAGGCGCAGGACTTGCTGCCGCACATGTACCTACACAATATGGCGGCGAAGGAGCAGATGCTCTCGGCGTTGTCATCATTATTGAAGAAGTTGCACGAGTTTGCGCATCGTCGTCTCTCATTCCTGCGGTTAATAAACTCGGCTCAGTTCCATTGATGCTCGGTGGAAATGAAGAACAGAAAAAGCGTTGGCTTACTCCTTTGGCACAAGGTAAAGGTTTCTCATATTGCTTATCTGAATCCGAAGCGGGTTCTGATGCCGCGGCGATGAAGACCCGCGCAGTCCGTAAAGGTGATGGCTGGGTCCTCAACGGAAGCAAGAAGTGGATTTCCCATGCTGGGTTCTCAGATTTCTACACAGTTTTAGCCTCGACCGATCCTGAAAAAGGTTCCAAAGGAATTACTGCGTTTGTTGTTGAGAAGAGCGATCCTGGAGTTTCCTTCGGAGCACATGAGAAGAAGATGGGCTTTAAAGGTTCACCAACTCGTGAAGTCTATTTCGATAATGTTGAAATAGGAGATGATCGTCGCATTAGCGAAATCGGCGCAGGATTTGGACTCGCTATGAAAACGCTTGATCACACACGAATTACTATCGCCGCACAAGCGCTCGGAATTGCACAAGGCGCATTTGAAGTAGCCACAAAATATGCACATGAGAGAAAGCAATTCGGAAAGTCAATCTTTGATTTCCAAGCGGTCCAGTTCATGTTGGCTGATATGGCTATGGAAATTGCGGCCGCACGACAACTCACATATGCCGCGGCAAGTAAGAGCGAGTCTTTAACAGCAGATCTGACATTTTTCTCTGCTGCCTCAAAATGCTATGCCACTGATGCTGCAATGAAAGTCACGACTGATGCGGTTCAAGTTCTTGGCGGTTATGGATATGTCAGCGACTATCCGGTTGAACGAATGATGCGTGATGCCAAGCTCACCCAGATTTATGAAGGTACAAATCAGATTCAACGCCTAGTTATGGCGCGTAATCTCAATTCCGTTCTGTAAATCGAACCAGGATCTCAGCCGTAGCGGCTGCATCGACCTTTTGGTCGTGAGGTTCAGAAGGAATGGCCTCACTTGATAATTCACCCGGATAAACCAACGCCACTTTCCAAGCGCTAGTTCTGGCCAGTGCGCGGTCATACGAGCCGCCACCTTGTCCCAAACGATTTCCTTCTCTATCGATGTGGAGTGCAGGAGCAATCACAACATCAATCTCATCTGTGAACACTTCGCCATCGGCATCATCGCCATTCCATCGCACCCATTCAAGATCTTTATCGGCAAGCATGCGGGGGATAAGAACGGTCTTGCCGACCTTGAGAAGCGCAGAGTTGAGAGCTGAAGTATCTGGCTCGAGACCGTAAGAGATATAGCTCGCTACGACTGTGGCCTGCAATACTTCCGAACTTTGTATCAAGTGTTCCCAATTACATTCAACAACGAGAAACTCTCGTTCTGCGCGGTATCTCTTGCGCAACTCAGACTTCAATCGTTTTGCATCCTTCGTTGAATCCACGGGATTAGCGTATTTACAAAGTAGGGTTGCGGCGTGAGCGAAACGATGAAGGTGTCTGATTTAGCAGCCGAGCTGCTGACTTTGGCTAAGCCACTTGCAGCATTTGACATGCCTTTACTGGATGCGCACGGTGCAACGCTAGCTACGGATCTAACCTCAGGTGATCGAACCGTCATGAAGGCAGGTTCACGTATTCGTTCTACACAAATTGGGTTAGCGGCATCCTTAGGTCTTGATCAATTACCGACCCGACCACAACCTCGCGTCGTTGTTATCTCTGCTGGCGCAGACCTGGTCGAACCTGGCTCACAACTACGTGATCGCGAAGATGAGTTCGAGGCGAATTCTTGGCTACTGACTACTGCAGTAAAGGAGGCGGGAGCTGTTGGTTATCGCGTCCATACCATCCCGGCAACCGCCGAAATTCTTAAAGATGTTGTAGAAGACCAACTCGTTCGCGCAGATTTGATAGTTATCTGTGGAGAGAGCCATGATGAATCTTTCGATCTGATCTATTCAGTACTGACTCAACTTGGTGGCGTTCGCGAAGTTTCGCCGTTAATTGAAGGCACTGGCAGACATGCATTTGGAACCATTGGTCCAGATCGCACCCCTGTTGTGGCCCTACCTGGCGATTCGATCTTCGCATATATCTCTACTGAGCTTTTTATTCGACCAATGATCAGAAGCATGATGGGTCTCTATGACATCCATCGACCAGTCATCAAAGCAACTCTTACCAATGCGGTTGCAAGTGAAAATGGCAAACACTCTTTTATTCGAGGAACGCTCTCTGCCGATAATTCCGTACGTCGACAAGTAACAGCCATCGACAATCAAGGCGATCTTGTGACTCTCTCTGATGCGACCGGGTTGATCGTTATCCCTGAGGGTTCATCAGGTGCAAAAGCTGGCGACGAAGTAGATGTCCTCGTGTTAGAACGTCGCTTCAACTAAAACACTTCATGGCTCGTATCTCTCGTGGCCATTGGCCTCTCATCCTTAACGATGGTGAACTCACGCTTCGCCCACTTCGCATCCGTGATCGCGGCGCATGGCTTCAAGTACGTCGCAAGAATCGGGAATGGCTCACTCCCTGGGAAGCAACCTCGCCGAGCGCTGACGAGGGTCGAAATCTGCCCACATTCGTTGAGATGGTCCAAATCCATAACCGCGAGGGTCGCGCCGGTCGTTCACTCTCACTTGCTATCTGGTTCGACCGGACACTGATTGGCCAGATCACTCTAGGCGGGATTTCATTCGGGGCGTATCGCGGGGGACATATCGGTTATTGGATCGATCAGGACCATGCAAGTAAGGGGCTCACAACCCGTGCAGTTCGCGAACTCACACGATATGGCCTGGAGGAACTTGGTTTACATCGCATCGAAATAAATCTAAGACCTGAGAATGCTGCATCGAAAAGAGTCGCAGAAAAAGCGGGATATGTATTTGAAGGTTTGCGCCCTCGCTACTTACATATCGATGGGGCTTGGCGCGACCACCTATGTTTTGTAAAAGAGAATCCTCGAATTCAATAAGACTCAAATTGAGACTCAAAATAAGACTTAAAAGTAAGACTCAAAGCAACAATTAAAGTGCGGGAAATACCCGAAAAGTCCCATTCCTCCCTTTAGGGTTAGCAATCGTGGGATCAGGACTTATCTACTTAATCATCGTGGGGATGTGGATTGCCTATTTCCTGCCACGCTGGATCTCCACTCATGAAGAAGTCTCTGGTCGAACAGTAGAAAAATTCGAGAAGACCATGAAGGTTGTTGGTCTTACTTCGGGTAATGCAGCTCCCGACTATGAAGCCATTGCCAAGAAGCGAGAACAACAAGTTGCTACAAGAAGAATTCTTTTCTTCTCCATTATTGGTTTAACACTCGTTATCTCTCTCTTCGCACTCATTGGCCTTGTTGCTCCAGCCGTCATGACTCTTCCCATCTCTGCATTTGCGTTGTTCGTAGTTCATGCGCGCCACCAGATTCACTCGGTGCAAGATGAAATCAAGCGTGCACGTTCGATTGCTAGCGTCAACTCAAAGCCTTCATCCAATAATTACTCTGAAATTATCGCGCGCTCAAAGAGCATCTCAACTCGTCGAGCAATCACAGAAGAATTCAGTGAAGAACAATGGACGCCGCTTTCCGAACGCGTAGCGTCATATACTCAGGATGTCCAAAGTATTGTGATACTTCCTAAAGGAAGCGCAGATAAGAATCGCGAAACATGGGAGCCCACCGCAGTTCCTGCTCCAAGTTATGTCACTGCATCAAAAGCTGCCCCTCAACGTCGCGTGATTGATCTGACGATTCCGGGCGCTTGGAGCGAGGCGCAAGAACGTGCGATCCGTGAAGCGATGGCGCCTAAGTCAGACCAGATTTTCGATCAAGTTCAAGCTGATGAGCTGGAAGAACATCTGCGTAATTACCGCGCTGCTGGTCAGTAACTAAATCCAGCTGGTAAACCACATACGCGCATACCAATCGTCATAGTTCAATACCCCTCCAACGTAGAGCGGGAAAAAGTAGGCAAAACAGAGCGCAATTAAGGCTATTGCCACCATCGCTAGCTCACGTCGAGCTTTTCGCTTGTTCTCGTCTTCGAGCGCTTTTGCGATCACATAGACGATGCTCAGAACCATAAAAGGTTGAAATGCGATGGCATAGAAATAGAAGGTAGTGCGCTCTGGAAATGCGAGCCATGGAAGATAGCTCGAGAGTAGGAAGAGCAGAATGAGGCCAGCGCTTTTCTCGCGGCGATATACGAAGTAGCCGATAGTTATCGCCAGAGAAATCAAACCAGCCCACCATAAGAAAGGTGTGCCGAGTGCAAGAACTTCTTGAGAGCAACTATCGCTTCCACAGTTATTTGGTGTTGCATAAAAGAAAGACGTTGGGCGACCTAGCACCAACCAATTCCAAGCACTTGCTTGATAAGAGTGATCAGTCGTTAAGCTCGTATGAAAGTTGAGCATTTCGCGGTGATAATGAATGAGAGACGCCAGCGCATTACTGGAATGATTTCTACTCCAACCATCATCGCTTAAGAACCAACCAGTCCAACTAAACAGATATACCAGCAATGGAGTAACCCCGAACTGAATCGGCGTCATGAAGAATTTCCGATCCCGAATCAATAAGTAGAGTCCGAGTGCAGCAAGGACATAAATTGCGCTCCACTTAGTTCCCAGTGCTAGGCCCATGACAATGGCGGCAGCCCAATAGCGATCTTGTAGTACCAGATAAAAAGCGAGCAGAATAAAAAATGAAAGGAAGATATCCAGGAGCGCAGTCCGCGACATTACGAGGTGTAGTCCATCAAGCGCCATCAGAGATGCCGCTGTCATGCTCAGAAAGAAAGAAGTGAAGAGCTTTCGCGCGATGAGAAAAACGAGAAGAACTGAGATCGTTCCTATGAGAGCTGCGCTAAATCTCCAACCGAATGGCGAATCACCGAAAAGCTGGATTCCAAGTGCAATGGCCCACTTACCAATGGGGGGATGGACGATAAATTCAGCAGCCCCGTTATCAAGCTCTACTCCCGCAGCGAGAAAATCGCGGGCGCCATCTACGTAATAGACCTCATCAAAGACCAGTTCTGCGGGCCTTCCGAGATTGATGAATCTAGTCAACGCACTGAAGAGAAGGAGAGATCCGAATGCGATGAGTTGTCGATTGCGAAGGGAGATGCCACTGATGAGTGAGGACATGATGGATAAGGATACTGACCGCCATAATGGCGTAGTGAGTGAGTTGATTCTGGCGGCGGTTCCACTGGGAAATATCGGTGATGCTTCAGATCGCCTCAAGCGTGCAATCACAGAGGCAGATGTCGTCGCTGCGGAAGATTCACGTCGATTTCTGCGCCTTTGCAAGGATCTTGAGATTGAATGCCACGCGACCATCCTCTCTTTCTTTGAGGGAAATGAAAGCTCTCGCCTTGATGAAATTTCGGCAGCGCTTGCATCAGGTAAACACGTGTTACTCGTGACCGATGCTGGGATGCCCTCCGTAAGCGACCCTGGATATCGCGCAGTACGTATGGCTATTGATCATGGATTTAAAGTCTCTGTAATCCCAGGACCGAGCGCCGTTCTTGCCGCTCTTGCGCTCTCTGGTCTTCCGACCGATAGCTTCGCATTTGATGGTTTTCCACCCCGAACTGGAGGCGCGCGTGATCAATGGTTTGAAGATCGCGCACATGAACAACGCACACTTGTGATCTTTGAAGCACCTCATCGCGTTCCAGAAACTCTCGACTCCATTGTCCGCACGTTAGGTAAGTCTCGACAAGTTGCGGTATGTCGAGAAATAACGAAGACCTACGAAGAAGTGCAGCGCGGCAGCGCAGAAGAAATTCTTCAATGGTCACAGAGCAAAGAAATGCTGGGCGAATTCACGATTGTGATTGCTGGCTATGAGCCATCGTCAGATCAGAAATCTGATGTAGAGATTGCAGAAATCGTCCGCCGCTATGAATCTTCTGGGATCACACGAAAAGAAGCGATTGCCATGACTGCGAAGGAACTCCATATTCCTAAGCGCAAAGTCTTTGACATCATGGTGCTGGATAAATAGATAGAATCCCGCCCATGTCCAGCGCAGAGAAATCCTTCTATCTCACGACGCCGATTTACTACGTCAACGATGCGCCGCATATTGGGCATGCTTATACGACTGTTGCTGGAGACCTACTCACTCGTTGGCATCGCCAGAAAGGTGAGTCGGTCTGGTTTCTTACCGGCACCGACGAACATGGCCAGAAAGTCATGCGCACTGCGGAGGCCAATAGCACTGCGCCTCAACAATGGTGCGATCGCCTTGTCGAAGATGCATGGAAGCCTGTCTGGAAGCACCTCGAGATTGCTCATGATGACTTCATCCGCACGACAGAGCCGCGCCACATGGAACGCGTCCAAAAGTTCCTGCAAGGACTCATGGAGAAAGGCTTCATTTACGAAGGAAAATATGAAGGCCCATATTGCGTAGGTTGTGAGGAGTTCAAGCTGCCGGGTGACCTTGATGAAGGTAAGTGCAAGATTCACTCCAAACCAGTCGAGATGGTGAGCGAGACAAATTGGTTCTTCAAACTCTCTGCATTCGTGCAACCACTTCTTGATCACTACAAAAAGAATCCCCAGGCATGCGAACCAGCAAGTGCTAGAAATGAAGTGATTTCATTTCTTGAAGGTGGCGTCTCCGACTTATCTATCTCTCGCTCAACCTTTAATTGGGGAATTCCTGTTCCGTGGGATACGAAGCAAGTTGTATATGTCTGGTTCGACGCGCTCCTGAACTACGCAACCGCAGTAGGACTCACAGATGATCCAGCTAGCGAGGGCGGAAAGTTCTTCTCGAAAACTTGGCCCGCAGATGTTCATCTGGTTGGAAAAGACATTCTTCGATTCCATGCAGTGATCTGGCCTGCAATGTTGATGGCCGCCAATCTTCCAGTCGCCAAGAAAGTTTTTGCACATGGCTGGTTGCTGGTTGGTGGCGAAAAAATGAGCAAGAGCAAACTGACAGGGATCGCCCCATCAGACATCACAGGACATTTTGGCGTCGATGCATTTCGCTATTACTTCATGCGAGCTATTCCATTCGGCAGCGATGGATCTTTCTCTTGGGAAGATATGTCTGCGCGTTACACCAGCGAACTCGCCAATGATTTCGGAAACCTAGCCTCACGCTTAGCTGCGATGGTCGAGAAGTACTGTGCAGGCGTGCTGCCGGCAAAGGCAGAAGATGCCGAACTTTCAGCAGCTTTAGCCCAGACTGTAAGAGCTGCCGATGAAGCAATCTGTGCCTTGGATTTCCAAGGTGGAATCAATGTCATCATGGATTTCTGTAAGACAGTCAATGGTTACGTGACCGTCAAAGAACCATGGTTAGTCGCAAAAGATCCCAGCAGAAAAACAGAACTTGATGCCATTCTCTACAACACTGCAGAAGCGCTGCGAGCGCTCGCCATCTTGCTTCATCCAATCATGCCAATCTCTACTCAAAAACTCTGGGATTCGCTCGGTGCAACAGAATCACTAGGGCCCATCACTTCTCAATTCATTTCAGGTGTTGCTTCGTGGGGCCAACTCAAGCCTGGAACAAAAGTCTCTAAA
>JBEATV010000072.1:0-2994 GCA_041161815.1 Actinomycetota bacterium
CCTCGGACACCGTCGGTGCCAAAGAGCGCCATATCTATATCGATAGATCCGCGACGCGAATTAACGCTTGCTGTATTGCGAGCGCTTACGTGCCTTCTTAAGGCCGTACTTCTTACGCTCGATAACGCGAGGATCGCGTGTGAGGAATCCTGCTTTTTTGAGAGCTGGACGGTTAGCGTCAACATCAATCTCGTTGAGAGCGCGTGCTACTCCGAGACGAAGTGCGCCTGCTTGGCCAGAGATTCCGCCACCATCAATACGAGCGATGACGTCGTACTTACCTTCTGCGCCAACAGTACGTAGCGGCTCAGAGACAGCTTGTTGGTGAACTTTGTTTGGGAAATAAACTTCGAGGTTCTTGCTATTGACTGTCCAACGTCCAGTGCCTGGGATGAGGCGGACGCGAGCAACAGCTTCTTTACGACGACCAACGCCAGCACCTGGAGCGATTACAGCAGAACGGTTGGTTGCAGCAGCTGGAGTGCTGGAGCTATACGCAGTAGTTGTTTCGTTTTCTGACATTATTACTTACCAACCTTGGTCTGATCGATTTGTGTGAATGTGTACGCGATTGGCGCCTGTGAACCATGAGGATGTTCTGCACCTGCGTAAACCTTGAGCTTTGATGCCATCTGCTTACCGATGGAATTCTTTGGGAGCATTCCCTTAATTGCTTTTTCAACAGCGCGGGTTGGGAACTTCTCCATCAACTGGGTGTAGCTACGTGATGTGAGACCACCTGGAAAACCTGAGTGTTGGTGTGCGAACTTGTCTGCCATCTTGGAGCCGGTAAGAACTACCTTGTCGGCGTTGATGACGATGACGAAGTCGCCCATATCCATGTGAGGAGCGAATGTTGTCTTGTGCTTGCCGCGTAGAAGGACAGCAGCATGGCTTGCAAGGCGACCGAGTACGACATCGGTTGCATCAATGACATACCACTTACGCGATACATCACTCGGGGTCGGACTAAAGGTACGCACGACAAACTCGCTTTCTTGAATTACTTCTCTATTACTTCTCTGCTTGCTACTCGGTTGAGCGGCTCCAGATACTGCGGAGGCAGAAGGGGAAGGTTACCCGCATGCGGGAAAGGGGTCAAAATCGGGCCTATTTAATGGGACCAAACGGGCTCTGGGCTCTCATAGACCTGCCCCTCTGCCCCAAAAATCAAGAATCTAGTGAAGCCCCGCGCAAACCAGCGATCATGGGTCACCGCGATGACTGTCCCCTGATAACTCGATAGCGCGCGCTCGAGAGCTTCAGCGCTAGCAAGATCCAAGTTATCTGTCGGCTCATCAAGCAACAACAAGGTATCTCCGGCTAACTCCAACAGGAGAACTTGGAAGCGCGCTTGTTGGCCACCAGAGAGCGATGTGAATTGTTGTTCAGCTTGTTGCGCTAATTCGTATCGACCCAGAACGCTCTTTGCTGCGCCGAGTTGTAGAGAATTCTCTTCCCAGAGAATTTCTAGCAGAGTCTTTCCAACAAATTCGGGATGCGCATGTGTTTGAGCGAAGAAACCAGGAACTACTCGCGCTCCTAATTTGAAAGTTCCGGTATATCGAACTGTCTCGTCGCCAGAAATTCTCCGCAAGAAATGTGATTTGCCCGTACCGTTTTTACCAAGAATTGCAATGCGATCTTGATAGTAAATCTCAAATGAGAATGGCTCGGTGAGATTTTCTAAAGTGAGATTCTCACATGTAACAACGCGCTCACCAGTTCGTCCACTCTTGAGAGTGACTTTGACATCTTGTTCGACAGGTGGAGGTGGTGGTGGACCAATCTCTTGGAATTTTCGTAAACGAGTCTGCATCGCGCGATAACGTGAAGCCATATCAGGAGAGCTTGCAGCCTGCCATTGGAGAGTAAGCACAAGCTCTTTTAAACGCTTATGTTCATCTTCCCAACGCTCAAGTACTTGAGCGAACTGCTCGTTGCGGGCTTTACGCGCATCGTGCCACGTAGCAAAACCTTCACCATGAATCCAAGCGCTGTTGCCATTAATTCCTTGTTCGAGAGTCACCACTTTTGTAGCGGTGGCAGCTAACAATTCGCGATCGTGGCTGATGAAAAGGATGGTCTTTTTGGAATCACGAATCTCTTGCTCTAGCCAACGCTTGGCAGGAACATCGAGATAGTTATCAGGTTCATCAAGAATCAAGACTTCTTCTGGGCCCTTCAGCAGGCACTCGAGCACCAACTTTTTCTGTTCGCCACCAGAGAGTGAATTGACCTCTCGATGTGAAACGCGGTCATAGGTCTTTCCTAGCGCGTTAGAACAGGCGATATCCCAGAGCACTTCCTGGTCATATCCCCCAGCATCTCCCCAGTCAGCGAGCGCTTGGGCATACGCCATTTGTTCTTTCTCTGAATCACTTGCTGCCATCGCATCTTCTGCATCTTTCAGTGCTTTAGCTGCGTTTCTGATGCGCAGGGGCGAGACAGAAACCAAAAGATCTCGCACAGTTGAGGCATCGCGAATTGATCCAATGAACTGCCGCATTACTCCAAGTCCACCGGTAATGATGATCTGGCCGGAATCAGGTTGGAGGTCACCTGCAATCATGCGAAAGAGAGTTGTCTTGCCGGAACCATTAGGTCCAATGAGTGCGACTTTAGAACCTTCGCCTACGCGAAATGAAACATCATTAAGCAACACTCGTCCATCAGAGAGCGCGTACTCGATCCCAACTACATTTATCTGGCCCACGCTAGCCTCGAGAGATGTTCAACGTGGCATTTGTTGAAGACAATGAGGTAACTTCAATTCGAACTCCGTCAACTGTCACTATATCTCCCGACCTTAATGCAGCATCTGTGAAATCTTCGCGGGTAGAGCCGGGTCGTCTCTGTGTCGACCAGCCACCACGAATAGAACTAATCTTCATATCAACAGTGTAAACAAGCACGCCTTCATTTGCTGCTGGAAGGCGGTCGAGGCCACCGCTAATGCGATACTCCATCACAAGAATTTTTGATGCACTCAAA
>JBEATV010000073.1:0-6149 GCA_041161815.1 Actinomycetota bacterium
ACGACAGGATCTTTACCGATATCGGTTTCGGCACCTTCTCTTCCGCCCCAACAAACATAAGTATGCGCACCAAGCTCGACTGCAAGTTCGATATTTGTCATCACTTTACGAATTGCATAGCGGCGGATGTCACGATTGTTTGATGTGAACGCGCCATCTTTAAAAACAGGGTGGCTAAATAGATTTGTGGTTGCCATCGGCACCTTCATGCCATTCTCATCGAGCGCTTTCTTGAAGCGAGCGATATGAGCGGCACGATCTGAGGCAGATGAACCAAAAGGAATCAGATCATCATCATGGAAAGTAACGCCATACGCACCACGTTGCGCTAACTCGCTGACTGTGCGAATGGGATCCAGTGCAGGGCGGGTGGCATCTCCAAATGGGTCACGGGCTTGCCATCCCACAGTCCAGAGGCCGAAGGTGAATTTGTCTTGGGGCGTTGGATTTCTCATGCCGAGAGCCTAACGATTTTCGCCAGAGACTAGAATATGGAAGTGCTAGAAAAGTCTGAGAGGCCTTGGGGTTCATACGAAGTTCTCCAAGAGAGTAGCTCCCATAAAGTTAAATGCATCTGGGTCAAGCCCGGAAAGCGCCTCTCATACCAACGCCACCAGAAGCGCGCAGAACACTGGTTCATCGTCTCGGCAACATCTCTCGTCTTGGGGCTGGATCAACAATTGATATTGGCACTGGAGTTCTGCATCGCATTCATAATGTTGGGCAAACTGATGTGGTCTTTATTGAAGTCCAGACTGGAACTTATTTCGGTGAAGATGACATTGAGCGCGTAGAAGATGATTTTGGAAGATAAATGAAAACAGCACTCGAGACAACAATGTTCCAGGAAATCTCTTATACCCCTGAAGTTTTCGCAAAGTTGATTGCGTCAGAAGGAGAATTTAAGCGCGCCGCAGAATTGATAAATTCTCGGGCGATTACCAACGTACAAATTCTAGCTCGTGGCACATCAGACAACGCAGCGCACTATTTAAAGTACCTCATTGAAGTGAACTTGGGGTTGCCGGTTGGCCTTACATCACCATCCGCTGTGACAATCTATGGCAGCAAACTTGATTTCTCACAAACTCTTTTGATTGCAATTAGTCAAAGTGGTGAGTCACCTGATCTCATCAATTATGCGCATGCTGCCAAAGAGGGTAAGGCTTTAGTTATTTCGTTCACCAACAATGCAGATTCACCGTTAGCTCAATCGACAGACCTTCATATTGATTTATTGGCCGGCAAAGAAATTGCCGTTGCTGCAACAAAGAGCTACTCCGCTCAATTACTTGCCTCATACCTCTTGGTAATGAATTGGTGCGGAAAACCAATTTCAAACGTGGAAAGTTTTCTCTCAGGAGCACGTGCACTCACGGAGACCTTCCCAGCAATTCAGCATCTTGCCGAACAACTCTCTTATCAGCGTGAAATTGTGGTGCTTGGTCGAGGCTTTGCCTACGCCAACGCCAAGGAGTTGGCGTTGAAGATTCAAGAGACAAGCCATCGAGTAGTCCAGGGAATGTCGAGTGCGGACTATCTTCATGGCCCTATTGCGAGCCTCAATCAAGAGACCCAGGTAATAGTGATCGCTCCTTTGGGACTGCCGCCACAATCAATCTCTGAAGGGATTGCACGTATTCGAAGGAATTGTTCGCGGATTATCTGGGTAGGAAACGGCAACCTCGCGGAATCTGGAGATCTCGTCTTTCCAGGAGCTAAAGACATTGATGAAGCTGGAGCGACAATTCTCGATGCGATTGTCCTTCAACAAATTGCACTTTCTTTCTCGACCCAAAATGGTTTCAATCCCGATGCACCAACAGGACTAACTAAAGTTACAAAGACTCTCTAATCCGATCCTTATAGTAGAAAGCACTGGATTTAGGAATTCTCTTCTGGGTTGGATAATCCACGTAAACAATTCCAAACCTCTTTTCGTATCCATATGCCCATTCGAAATTATCAATCAAACTCCATGCAAAATATCCATTGATGGGAACTCCGGCATCTTTGGCTTCAAACATGGCATCCAAGTGTCGCTTTAGATAACTTACGCGCTTCTGATCATCAACTTTTCCGTCAATCACGACATCATCCCAAGCCGAACCATTTTCGGTAATGAATATCTCCTTCGGTTTATATTCATTGTGAACGTGTTTCAGTAATTGGGTAAATGTGCCCGCGTGAACCTCCCAGCCCATACCCGTGCGCTCTACGTTAGGCGCGGTGACCATCTTGTATGGCAATGGCTTGGCTTCCCGGTCATAAGCAACCGTCTGACGGAAGTAATAATTCAAGCCCAAGAAATCCAACGGTCGAGAAATTATCTGCATATCACCAGGATGAATCGGCACCTCTTTAGCGAAAGCTGCAACGATATCTTTGGGATATCTACCTTTGAATACGGGGTCTGCAAACCAGCGATTATCGAAACCATCGGCGTATTGCACAGCTAATTGATCCTCGTCAGAGTCACCTAAAGCAACTGCTGGCGTGAAATTAAGAGTTATGCCAACCTTGAAATCAACCGAAGACTGACGCAGCGCATCAACCGCAAGGCCGTGACCTAACAAGAGATGATGAGTTGCATTAATGCCAGTTTGCAAATCCTTAATTCCAGGTGCCATAACACCAAATAAATGGCCCAACCATGCGCTACAGAATGGTTCGTTAATAGTTATCCAATTTTTAAGTCGATCACCGAAACGTTCTGCCATTGTGTGGGCGTATTCAGCAAACCACTGGGCGCAATCACGGTTGTTCCAGCCACCTTTATCCTGCAACGCCTGTGGTAAATCCCAGTGATAGAGAGTTGGCCAGGGAGTCAACCCGCGCTCCAAAGCTCCATCAATTAAGCGATCATAAAAATCTATACCAACTTGATTTACTGATCCGTTTCCAGAAGGAATGACTCGTGGCCAGGCAAAAGAAAAGTGGTAAGCATCGACGCCTAGCCACTTCATCAGGTCCAGATCTTCTTCGTAACGGTGATAGTGATCGCATGCCACATCTCCGTTATGGGAGTTAGCAACTGCACCGGGGATTCGAGAAAAAGTGTCCCAAATAGATGGCCCTCGGCCGCCTTCATTTGCGCCACCTTCAATCTGATAAGCAGAGGTTGAAACTCCCCAGGTGAACATCGGACTCCGTTCCATTTAGTACTAGAAACTATAGCGACTTGGTCGAGGACATCACTAGAGTTTGTGCCATGAATATCCGCCCCGCACGCCGTGATGAGGTGGGCATAGTGCTGCAATTAATTCACGATCTTGCGCACTATGAAAAGGCGCCGAACGAAGTGGAATCTGTGACCTTGTTGAAGTCGATGGCGACATTGCAGGAATGGCAATCTGGTTTTTGAATTACTCAACCTGGCAAGGCAAGCACGGCATTTATCTGGAAGATCTCTTTGTAAAACCAGAATTTCGTGGACTGGGATATGGGAAGGCGCTATTGCAGCACCTCGCCAAAACTTGTGACGAGAGAGGCTATGGACGTTTCCAATGGTGGGTGCTGGATTGGAACTCCCCAGCAATCGAGTTTTATAAGAGTTTAGGCGCGGTTGCGATGGATGAATGGACTGTGTACCGAGTATCAGGCCAGGCCCTGAAAGATCTAGGAAACTAACGCTCCTTCGAAGTACACCTGTTGTAATTTCCAACCATCATCCATAACCAAGAAGTTAGCCTTTTTGCCTAACGCAATATCTCCAACGCTCGTTTCGCCAAGAAGAGCTGCTGGGCGTGTGCAGTACATAGCAACTGCATCAACCGCGTTAATCGCGAAGTCTTTGATGGCAGTTGCAAATGCGCGATCCATAGTCAAAGTACTTCCAGCTAGCGCTGTGCCACCTTTGAGTCGAGCTACACCATCAACAACAAGAACTGGCAATTCACCAAGTGCATATTCACCATCGGGCTTTCCGGCAAAGGGCGCAGCATCGGTAATGCCAATAAGTCGATCGCTTGCCTTTGCAATGAAGTCTTGGAGGACGTTGTGCGGCACATGAACGCCATCGAGAATTACTTCTAGAGCAAGAGTTGGATCGCTCAGGACAAACCCAGCAAGAGTGTTGGTATCTGAGTAATCCTTCTTCATGCCGTTATAAAGGTGTGTGACTATGGTTGCACCATTGTTGATTGCTTGCTTCACGGTATCTGTGGTTGCTGCACTATGTCCTATCGCAACCACCACTGCGTTGGAAGATAGATACTTGATCGCCTCTAACGCACCTTCAATCTCTGGCGCAATCGTTATGTGACGAACTTTTCCTGTCTCAACAATCTTCGCTAGATCAGAGGATTTGGGAACACTGAGATATTCAGGTTTATGTGCTCCACAATGTGCATGCGATAGATAAGGGCCTTCAAGGTGGATACCAACAACGTTGCGCGCAAATTCGAGCTTTGAGATCTTAGAGATGATCGACTCGATTGGTTCAGATACAAAACTTGCCAACATCGTTGTGGTTCCATGCTTGAGATGAAACTCTGCACCGCGCGGATCAACAGAGTTGTCATAACCGCCGCCACCATGGCAATGAATATCGACGAAACCTGGAATTACTGTTCCAGAAAGTTCAATTGCATCCGGTGCTCGGCCATGGGAGATATCAGTGATCAAGCCTTTGTCGACCGTGAAGGTGCTCTCTTTTCTGGTTCCGGAGCTGGTAATCATCAGGGGAGCAAAGAACTTCACGAGGGCCATGATTTCACGGCTACAGCGTGGATTTCGGCAAAAGCGTTATCAATCCGACACCTTTACTACCTTCACGGCGGGCTTATTGCCCTATACGGTAGCGCTCAACTCTCACCCTCGAGAGAAACCTAGGAGAGACAAATGTCTTTGAAGAAAGTACTCACAAGCGCAGGCGTGGCCGTGACCGCGCTCTCACTTGTACTCACGGGCACAACCCCTGCATCTGCTGCAAAGGTTCCTTCATCAAAAGCAAAAGCTGGCGATGAGTGCGGACGTGCTGGCATGGTTGCAAAAGCACGCGGCGTTGAAGGAAGCGACCTGCGATGCTTGAAAGTTACAACTGGCACAGCAGCTGGATCACTTCGTTGGTGGTACCCAGATCTCAAGCCACTGACAACAATCGACTGGACAGTTCCTGCAGGTCCTGGCGGTTACTCAGCAACAACTGATGCGATTGCAAAGACTCTGATTAAAGAAGGTCTATTGACATCGCAAACCACAGATTTCAAACCAGGTGCTGGTGGAACTACCGGCTTGGCACACTTCCAGACCATCAAAGGTAAGCAGAACGCGGCGCTGATTATCGGTATCGCTCTTACTGGTGGAATGGCACAAGTTGCAAACAAGAACACCTCAGACCTATTAGCTTCAACTCCGATTGCTCGAGTAATGCGCGAATACAACGCGATCTTCGTACCAGGAAAATCAAAGTACAAGACACTTAAGCAATTTGTTGATGACGTAAACACTAATGGCCGCGCAGTTGCAGTCAGCGGTGGAAATGTCGGCGGCGTGGATCACCAAGTTATTGGTGCGCTCCTCAAGACTGCTGGCGTTCCAATCACCAAACTCAACTATGTTGTCGGTACAGGTTCAGAACCACTCACTAAGGTCCTCAGCGGCGCAGCTCCAGTAGGAGTTATTGGTGTTGCAGATGTTCTTCCTTATGTTGCAGATGGACGTCTACGTATCCTCGGTATCTCTTCACCAAAGCCAATCGCTGGCGTGAAGGCAAAGACCTTCATTCAAAGCGGTTACAACTTGGTCTACGGAAACTGGCGTGGAGTTATGGCCCCAGCTGATATCAGCGAGGCTAACCGCCTTAACTTCGTCAAGGTTATGGATGTAATGCGCTCAACTGACACCTGGAAAGAAGTCCTCGTAGCTAACAAGTGGTACGACGAATTCTCCGGTGGAAAAGACTTTGCTGCATTCCTCAAGACCCACATCCCAGAGATCAAGGCATTCATTGCCGAAATCGGTCTCTAGGAGAATCAGTTCTTACCAGAGCTGGTAACAGGACTGAATAGATAGATGACAAAGGTAACCCGAGCAGTAGTAGCTGAAGGCGTATTCGCACTCGGCTTCTTATTGCTCGGGTTATTTGTTTTATATGACGCCCTCACTTTAGAAGAACCTGGTGTTTACTCAGTTGTTAGCCCCAAAAC
>JBEATV010000074.1:0-3558 GCA_041161815.1 Actinomycetota bacterium
GATGCGATTACGCCAGTAGTTGCGAAATTAGAAGAGGGATTTCAAGGCGTCGGATGGCGCGGCGGACTTGTGAATATTGAAGATGAATGGCGCAGCGTCGATGATCGCGGCGAAGGTGAAGTTGATGTGCTCTTCAGTTATTTCTTTGCGATGGATCGTGAATTCACACTCAAGGCTGGGGGAGCTAATCCTTCTGCAACGTATTATCGAAATGCGGATATGGAGATGTCGCTTGCAATCCGCGCAGCCGGTGGGAAGTTGTGGCAGATGGAATTACCTTTGATTCAAGGACGCCACCACGGGTATCACGATGCTGATCCGGACTATCGCGAGAAGAATTCCAAGAAGAATTACGGGCGGATTCTTGAGAAATTCCGTGGGCGTACAGACATCCTGAGTGCGCGGAGATGATTGCGCAAAGTGATTTTTAGTCGGAGAATTGAGCCGTGCTAAAGCGAGCCATTGCTGTAGGAGTGTCTGCATGCTTGCTGGCGGTTGCTTCCCCAATGAGTAACGCTGCAATCAAAGTCGGTGCCACTTGCCCAACTATTGGAAAAACCAAAAAGGTTGGGACTCAGACTCTTATCTGCAAGAAACAGGGCAAAAAGTCCGTATGGGCTAAACGAGCCACTTCTACAAGTAACGCCGCAGGCAAATCTGATGTAGCAGCGCCGACACCGACGACTTCTCCAACACCGATGACTTCTCCAACACCGACGCCCTCACCAACTTCCTCTTCGACGCCAACTCCAACGCCAACTCCGACGCCAACTCCGACGCCAACTCCAACAGGCCTTGAAAGTTGCATGGAAGTCATTTGATAAACGAATGTCTCTAGCTACGACACCGAAGGCGAAGATTGAACTTCGAATTGGAGATAAAACAGATAAAACTAGAGCCAATGATTACATTCGATCACTAATTCGATCTGTTGCATTTTGGGATGATATCTACTCACCAACCAAACCCGTTGTCGCTTCACTCGCATATTCTGATGAGTATCTCTGGATGGAAAGTCAGTGGAAGCAATTTGGAATCAATCCAAATGATATGGGCGGTGAGTCTGGTTATAAATCCAATGGTGCAGACTGCAATCAAGGTTCTGCAATGCTTGATAAGGGGACTGACCCATTTTTTTGGGGATGTCTTGCAAGTAGAGGCTCAATTGACTTCATCGGAGTACAGAAATTTGCTGGCCACGAATACACACATGTCGTCCAATCGTTCTTAATTGAATGGAAGTCAGGGAGTTACAAACGGAGCGCGCTACCAATGTTGTTTACTGAAGGTTCAGCAGATTTCTATGGAATAGCTTCTGCTTCGAGTGATCAAAGTGCGTTTCTCAAGAATTGGTCTGAGTCCCGAATAAAGGGGTTCTTTGGAAGCACAGAAGAACGAGCGGTAATCAAATCTTGGAACGCAGAGAAGTGGCAATGGGCGTTGAATGAAAACGCGAAGAACAATCAGATACCAGAATCGCGCTGGGTTCAGTATTACTCAGGACGCGAATTGGTTGCTCGAATGATTGGACTAAAAGGCCATGAAGGATTTGTGGAATTTATGAAGAAGACTGAGAGCTCGCAAGACTGGAAAAAGAGTTTTGTCGATGTGTATGGGATTACATGGGATGAATTCACCGCAAAGATGAGCCTAGAGTTAGTTGAGATCACTAAGAGATTAGTTCCATAGGGATCTCATCTAATGGAGCTCATCAAGAAGTACACAACGCTGCGACTGGGTGGCCCGGCAAAGAAGCTTGTTCATGTGGCAACAGAAGAAGAATTAGTAAGCGCAGTAAAGGCGGCCGATGCTGCAGGCGAAGAAGTCTTGATTATCGGTGGTGGATCCAATGTTTTGGTGGGCGATGAAGGATTTAACGGCACCGTCATCCGAGTTGAAACTAAGGGAAATAGCTATCACGTTGATGCGTGCAGCGGGGGAATGATCACGGTTGCTGCTGGCGAGGATTGGGATGGATTTGTCGAGTGGATTTTAAGTAAGGGATTTGCCGGGCTTGAGACGATGTCGGGAATTCCGGGAACTGTTGGTGGTGCACCAATTCAGAATATTGGTGCGTATGGCCATGAAGTATCAGAAGTAATCGCGCGAGTTCGTACCTGGGATAGGAAAGCTGGGGCGTATAAGACTTTCTCTAATTCTGAATGCGAGTTTTCTTATCGCTCATCGGTATTTAAGAAGAATCCTGGGCGGTATGTGATTATTGATGTGACTTTTCAATTGCGTAATGGCGAAATGAGTCTGCCGATTACATATAAAGAGTTAGCAAGTTATCTGGGGGTCGATTTAGAAGCGCGAGCTTTAGTAAGTGATGTACGCAAAGCGGTCTTGGCGCTGCGTGCAGCTAAAGGAATGTTGTTGGATGAGAAAGACCACGACACATGGTCAGCTGGATCATTCTTTGTTAATCCGATTGTTAGTAAAGAGATTGCGGCGACGCTGCCCGCAGATGCACCGCGTTGGCCACAAGCAGATGGACGTATCAAGACATCAGCTGCATGGTTGATGGAGAACGCAGGTATGAAAAAAGGAAAAGCACATAATGGTGCCGCAATTTCTACTAAGCATGTATTGGCGTTAGTAAATACTGGAAGTGCAACAGCGGCGGATATCATAGATATTGCGCGATCTGCACGGAGCGCAGTCCATGAGAAATTCGGAATTACCCTCGAACCAGAAGTTCAGTTTGTGGGATTGAGTCTGTAATTACTTGGCTTCGGCCAACAAGTTCTTGATGCGAGTAACGCCTTCGATGATGTCTTCATCGGATGTGGCGTAAGAAAGACGCATATAACCAGAGGGTCCGAAGGCTTCGCCGGGGACTACTGCGACTTCCGCTTCTTCAAGTATGAGCGTAGCAAGTTCAGCAGAAGTACTTGGACGGCGGCCGCGAATTTCCTTGTTAAGAACACCTTTAACAGACGGATAAACATAGAAGGCTCCTGTTGGGGTCGGGCATTCGATTCCGGGGATTTCGTTAAGCATCGTGACGATTAATTTCCGGCGGCGATCAAATGCTTCACCCATCTTCTTGACCGCAGAGAGATCGTTAGTGAGCGCGGTGATTGCAGCGCGTTGGGCAATGTTGGAGACATTTGAAGTTAAGTGTGATTGAAGATTTGTTGCGGCTTTGATGACATCTTTTGGTCCAACCATCCAACCGACGCGCCATCCCGTCATCGCATAAGTTTTTGCAACGCCATTGAGGATGATTGTCTTATCGGCCATGGCTGGGACAAGAACTGGAAGTGAGGGCGCAGTAGCGCCGTCATAAAGTAAGTGTTCATAAATTTCATCAGTAATGATCCAGATATCGTTCTTGAGCGCCCATTCACCGATTGCTTTGACTTGCTCGGGAGAATAAACCGAGCCGGTGGGATTAGATGGCGAACAGAAGAGAAGTGCTTTGGTCTTGGGAGTGCGCGCTTTTTCAAGTTGCTCGACAGAAACGAGATAGTTCTGTGACTCATCTGCGAAGATTTCGACGGGTGTACCGCCCGCTAACTTGATGCACTCAGGATATGTAGTCCAATAAGGAGA
>JBEATV010000075.1:0-2867 GCA_041161815.1 Actinomycetota bacterium
GTAACCAATGATTACTGAACCTTTTTCTTGGGTGTAGCTATATTCGGGAAATACCGAAAGGTTTGAACTCTTAATGTCCTTGGTCGCAATTCCTTCAGCACGCAGCGCTGCACGAACCGCGGTAGCAGTCTTGGAAGCGGTTGCGAGCGCTTCAGCGCTCTTGGGAGCAAGTGCGGTAACACTTGGATAGAAACGAACTGCATCAGGAACCACATTGATAGTGCCAACGCCTGTAATCGTTATGTGACGGCTAGTTTCTGCGGCTTGGGCCGGGGCAAGTCCTAAAGCCCCAATGCTTAGAAGAGAGACCATGGCTAATGCGATTGCAACGATAATTCGATTCTGTTTTCTCATGCGCCAAAGATACCGCTTAGGATGTAGGAGTGAGCGCCATTATTTCTCAATGTTCGCTGGATGTATTACAGAAAGCGGCTGAGAATCTCAAATCGGGAGGACTTGTCGTATTTCCGACAGAGACGGTTTATGGGATTGGCGCCGATGCAGAAAACTTTGATGCAATCTCGCGGATGTATGCGGTAAAGAATCGACCAGCAGATCATCCGGTCATCGTGCACATCGCAGAACTTGATGATGTTGATTATTGGGCTGTTGACGTACCCGAGTATGCAATTTCATTGATGCGCGATTACTGGCCTGGACCCATGACGCTTCTACTCAAGCGAAGTTCCCATGCCAAAGACTTTGTGACAGGTAATCAAGAGATTGTTGGACTTCGAATGCCAGCTCATACAGTGGCCCTCAATTTATTGAAGGAGTTCCGTAAGGTGGGCGGACACGGAGTAGCTGCGCCGAGTGCAAATCGATATGGCGCTGTTTCTCCAACCACAGCTGAAGCAGCGCGAAGTGAACTACAAGAATTTCTTCACCCAAGCGATCAGATTCTTGATGGTGGGCCATCTTTAGTTGGCGTTGAATCAACCATTATCGATTGCACCAATGAGAATCCATCAATTCTTCGCCCGGGCGCAGTCACTGCAGAGATGGTGGAAGTAAGTACAGGAATCATTGTGGTGGAGCCAGAAGATACAAAGGTTCGAGTATCAGGTTCACATAAACAGCACTATTCACCATCAGCGAAAGTAGTAATTGGTGATTCTGCTAAAGCAGGCGAGGGATTGATTGCGCCAAGCGCTGTAGAAACCCCAGAAGGAGTAGTTCGTCTCGCAGCCCCTAAGAGCATCGAAGAATATGCCCGAGTTCTTTATGCAGCGCTCCGTGATGCGGACCTTCGCGATATCTCTGTTGTGAATGTGGTTCTGCCCAGCGGCGATGGACTTGCGGTGGCAATCCGCGATCGCATTACTCGCGCTGCAGCCCAGAGTTAAACTCGAATCAACTCCATATAGCTTTCAACAACATCACGCACTTCAGCTCGGGGATTGATGGCGGTTACATCACCCAAAGACCAATGTGGTGGAGTTGCGCTTCCACTTAAAGCCCAAGCAGCTTGCTTAGCTGCGCCATCAGCTACATATTCACCTGTGGGTGGAACGTGGATAGTTTGCGCGAAAAAATCAGCAGCAATCTGTTGGACGGCGGAATTCTTGGCAGCGCCACCAATAAGTAATACACGAGAATATGAAACACCTAACTTCTCGACCGCTTGGGTCGCATAAACCATCCCTGCAATAACACCCTCAATAGCGGCGCGAGCAATATTGGCTTGAGTGAAATTCGAGTGCGTGATTCCGTGGAAGATGCCGCGGGCTTGCGGTCTATTAGGTGTTCGCTCGCCATCAAAATGCGGAACGATTCGCAATCCTTCGGCTCCTGGCGTTGCATTGAGTGCAAGAGTGCTGAATTCATCAAATGAGATTCCCAGAGTTGTTGCAACGGTATTGAAGATCTTTGCAGCATTGAGGGTGCACGCTAATGGCAAAAAATTTCCTGTGGCATCAGCAAATCCAGCAACTTCACCTGATGGATCGTGTGTCGATGTAGAAGAGACCGCAAATGCGGTACCGCTAGTGCCCAGCGAAATTACTAGATCTCCAACCGCGGCACCAAGACCAAGTGCTGCTCCGGCGTTATCTCCCGCGCCAGCAGCGATGGGAATTCCACCTGATGTTTCACCGCCAAATTTGTGTGGCGCAACAACTTTGGGAAGTGTCACATCGCGTTCACTTCGTAGGGCTGTGGCGAAAATATCTCGGCAATACTGATTAGTTACCGGATTGAAATAACCAGTTCCGGATGCATCGGATCGATCAGTAAAGAGTGATTCAAGTTTGGTAGCTCCACCCAATTGCCATGAGAGCCAATCATGGGGAAGTGCGATTGCTGCGACCTTATCGGCATTGGATCTCTCGTGGTCTGCTAACCAGCGCACTTTAGCGGCGGTAAATGAGGCAACTAATTGAGAACCAGTTTGTAGGTGAATATCTGGGATTTCTTCATTGAGCGCAATCGCGGCCTTGTCAGAGCGAGTGTCATTCCATAAAAGTGCATCTCGAATAACAGCGCCATCGCTATCCAGTGCGACCATCCCATGTTGTTGACCACCGATAGAAATCGCATCAATCTTGTACTTGCTTAATTCATCAAGTGCGCTCTCAAGTGCTTTGTTCCACTCATGAGGGTTAACTTCAGTCCCATCTGGATGTGGACGTGAAGCGTGCGCAATCAACTCACCAGAGTCAGCGTTGCGAAGAACGACCTTGACCGACTGAGTTGAGGAATCGACGCCCGCAACAATCTTTGTCATCGAATTAGTAGACGCCGATCAAGTACTCGAGAGCGAGTTGATCAAGTTCCTCATAGTGATACCCACGCTTACCAGCAGCCTCAACATCGAAGCTCTCGCCAGCAATCTCCTTCCAACTTTCGCCACTTGCAACTGTTGGCTG
>JBEATV010000039.1:0-7752 GCA_041161815.1 Actinomycetota bacterium
GTTAAGGCTGCTGAATAACCGCCGACTGCCATCATGGCGCCATTACCGAGAGAAACTTGGCCAGAATATCCGGTGAGTAGAACAATGGATGCGAGTGCAATTGTGTACATGGCGATCTGTGCGCCTTGATAGACACGTAATTCATCTACTCGGTCACCAATAATAAGTAAGACCCAACCAAGAAGAATGAATAAGGCAATTTTCTTACGCACGACGACCCTTGCCTTTCGCCATGATTCCATCTGGCTTAATAAGCAAAATCAAGATGAGGACAGAGAATCCACCAATAAACACCAGAGAAGTGCCGACGTAGTTCAAAATAAATGTGAGTCCAATTCCCAGGACTAAGGCGCCAATGACTGCGCCCACCATACTTTCTAGTCCACCAATGACTGCAGCGATAAATCCAAATACAAGGAGGAGATCGAGTGAATAAGGAGTGAGGAAGTTGTAGGAAGTCACCAACATGCCAGCTACTCCGCCAACTCCGCCCGCAATTGCCCATCCAATCGTTCTTGTACGCGCGGTTCTAATGCCTGCAAGTTGTGCAATTTCGGGGGCATAAGCGGAAGCCCGCAGCGCTAATCCAAGGTTTGTACGTTGGAACAAAATCGCCAGTCCAATAAGAATTATCGATACGGTAGCAATCGTCAGAGAATTCAACGGCGAAAATGGAATAGTGGTATCACCGATGGTGTAACCATCGGTTGAGGCGGGAGCTTCGATAGATTTGAATTCGCCACCCCATGTCAAACCCACAAAACTTCGTATGAGTCCCAATAAACCTAGCGTTGCAATAACTGGCGCAACAACAGCGGCGGGACCCGAGTTTGCGTGCTTGAAAAGCACTCTCATGAAGAAGTAATCAACTCCGGCTCCCAGAAGCGCGCCTGCAACAATTGCGAATAGAAGTCCCAGCCAGAAAATTTCAGATCTGCTCGAGATTTCAAAACCGATATATGTAGCGAACATCGCCTGGCCCGCCTGAGCAAAATTAATTACTCTGGTTGAACGCCAGACCAATACAAGGGCTAATGACATGAGGGCATAGATAGATCCTGTTGATAGCCCGATGAGGAGAGTCTCAATTACTTTTTGCATCAGTACCCCAAATACGCGGCGCGCAGCGCCGGATCGTTGATGAGCTCAGAAGCTTTTCCAGAAGCTACGACGCTTCCAAGGTTAATAATGATTCCAATGTCAGCAATTTCGAGAGCGCTCATCGCATTTTGCTCTACTAAAACGACAGTCAGACCCAACTTATGTCGTAGCTGATCAATTGTTTGGAAGATTTGCTCAATCACAAGTGGAGCTAGTCCTAGCGAAGGCTCATCAAGGAGCAAAAGGGTTGGTCGAGACACAAGAGCTCGACCAATCGCCAACATTTGTCGCTCTCCACCAGAGAGCGTGTCTGCGCTCTGGGACATCCGCTCACCTAGTCGTGGGAAGAGTTCAACAACTTCTTCTATCGCATTTGCGGTATCGGTTTTGTCCGCTCGCCAAATTCCACCAAGAACGAGATTTTCTTTTACTGTGAGTTCTGGGATTACTGATTTGCCCTCCGAGACATGAGAGATTCCTCGCCGCACAAGATCTTCGGGTTTCTTACCGAGCATTTCACGGCCGTCCCATTGTGCTGTTCCGGATGATGCGCTCTTTAAGCCCGAGAGTGTGCGCAACAAAGTAGTTTTTCCCGCGCCATTTGAACCGATAACTGCGGCTAATTGTCCAGGTTCGACGCTAAAGGAAATATCGTGGAGCGCATGAATTGCGCCGTGAGAGACGTTGAGGCGTGTTACGACAAGTCCACTCATGATTTTGCCTTTGAGTGTGTACCGAGATAAGCCTGAATAACCGCTTCATTATTTCGCACTTCATGCGGCGTACCAGATGCAATGATCTCTCCGAAGTTAAGGACATAGATTCGATCACAGACTGACATAACGACATCCATGTGGTGTTCGACGATAATGATTGAAGTGCGAGCTTTGAGATTATTAATCAAGCTGTTGAGCCACTCAATATCCTGAGCGCCCAGTCCACCTGCTGGTTCATCAAGCAATAGGATTTCTGGTTCGGCTACGAGAGCACGTGCGATAGCTACGCGTTTTGTGTCGGGATACGAAAGAGTGTCTGCGCGACGTTCAGAGACGCCTCCTACATAGACACGTTCGAGAGCAGCTTGTGCTCGTTCGCGTAGTCGCTTTTCATCCTTACTGTTCGTACCAAGAGATGCGCGAATGAGACCTGATTCTGCAAAACGATTCGCACCAATCATCACATTGTCTGAGACCGTGAGATCTGGAAATAAACCAACGCCTTGCAGTGTGCGCGCGATTCCGCGGCGCGCTAATTGATATGGCTTTGGCCATGCGACATCTTTGCCATAAAGATTGAGTGAGCCAGATGCTGGAGTAACGATTCCGCAGAGCGCATTAAAGACTGTGGTCTTTCCAGCTCCGTTAGGACCAATGAGTCCGAGAACTTCGCCTCTTTTGAGTTCGAGATTCACTCCATTGAGAGCTTTGAGTCCTCCGAAGTTAACCGAAAGATTATGGACCGAGAGCACAGTGTCATCGTTTGCCAAAGGATTTGGCACGTGCGCTCCTTAATCTATGTAGATCCGTTTCACTCGCGGACCGATACGTGTCACGATCTCGTAATTGATCGTTCCGCACGCGGTAGCCCATGAGTCTGCCGTGTAACAATTGTCGGAAGTGTAACTGTCGCCCTTGTCGTTGCCAATCAAGCTCCCGAACAAAAACGCCCAATCTCCCGCGCGCGCTTGTGACTCTTTTCCTAAATCCACAACGAATTGGTCCATTGACACGCGACCGATAATTGGTGACATTTTGTTACCAACGAGTACGCCTACTTCTGAAGTTGCATTACGTGGGACGCCGTCGGCATATCCCATCGCAACAATTCCTAATTTTGTATCAACTTTTGTTTCTGCAGTTCCGCCGTACCCAACCTTAGAACCGGCTGGGACATCTTTAACTAAATGCAATCGCGCTCTCAGGGTTAGAGCAGGGATGAGTCCAAGTTCGCGAGAACCTCCCATAGTTTTTATATCAGGCGATAGACCGTACATCGCGATCCCTAATCTGATGAGATCAAAGTGAGAGTCGGAGTCATTGATGGTTGCTGCAGAGTTGCTGAGGTGAACAACTTCTGGATTGATTCCTAGTGAACGAGCTGAGGCAACAGCGCGTTCAAAAGTTTCGCGTTGTTGCAGATTGAATTCATGTCCTGGTTCGTCGGCGCGTGCAAAGTGTGACCAGATTCCAATTACTTTGAGAGATCCATTCTCTTCTGCTGTGCGTGCTTTGAGGATGAGTTCATCCCATTCCAACAAAGCGCCACCACGACTCATTCCAGTATCAACTTCAAGATGAATCCGTGGAACTTTCTTGTTTTTTTCTGCGGCTTCCAAAAGAACTTCTAAGTGTGCAATAGATGGGATTGCGATATCGATTTCGTTTTCGAGAGCAGATGAAAAGTCATCAGTAATAGGAGTGAGCCACGCAAGAATGGGTGCGTTGATCCCACTTTCGCGCAGAGCAATCGCCTCGTCTAATAGGGCGACACCTAGCCATGTTGCTCCTGCCTTAAGGGCTCGCTGGGCGACTGGAATCAACCCATGTCCGTAAGCATCGGCCTTAACAACAGCGAGCGCAGGCTTGCCTGATTTCGCCATCAGAAATTTGATATTCGCCTCGATAGCGTTGAGATCGATGACCGCCTCGGCGCGATTTTGGGTGCTCATGAGGATGAACCCTACGAGGGTTGGCGGCTAGAAGGAATGAAACGATCAATCGCCACAACAAGAACCAAGATCGCACCGCCCAAGAACATTCCGCCTAATAAATCAGTAAACCAATGTGTATTGCGTAATAGCGAGACTAGTCCGACTGCGATGGTCGCGACTGCAACTAACCAGTACAACTTTAAACCTTCAAAGGGCGCTCGATGTGTGTAGCGGAAGATGATGTAAGCAAATAGCCCCCACGTCACTAAGGCATTTGAGATATGGCCGCTGGGATAAGCCATGCCATCAGTGAACATGCAGATATCGAAATCCTCGCGCGCTTTACAACGTCCAAAACCGATCTTTGCAGCACCGACAAATAGGTTAAGAAAAATCAATGAGAGAAGAGAGAGGTTGAGTGGGCGCCATGACTTAAAGCGTCTGCTGACTAATGCTGCTGTAATCAGAAGAATTGTGGCTGTAATCCAGCGCAGTCCCAAATCATCAATACGCAGAACAATAAAATTCGTCATTCCAGTCAATTTGGGTCGATTGATATCAGCAACAAATTGATCGAATCTGTAGAGCAGACCTTGGTTGATGATGTCGAGAGTGACAAGAATGAATCCAAATGTCAGAACTGCAGCCCAACGAAGGGCGACATTCATCTCGTGGCGACGGACTTCGATTCTCTGATCGACAACATCATCAAAACGATCTTCTGATTTTGTACTCATTCGACCGTCACCGACTTTGCCAAATTACGGGGCTGATCAACATCATTACCGCGCGCAACGGCCATTTCATATGCAAAGACTTGGAGCGGCACGATTGATAGCACGGGCTGAAGGAGCTCATGGCATTGTGGAATACGAATCAGGTAAGGCACATCAATCGAAGTTGATGCATCAGCTATTGCAATGACTCGCGCTCCACGAGCCTTCACTTCCTGGATATTGCTACGCATCTTCTCGGAGATTTCGCTTGAAAATGGGGGCAGAACCGCAATTACTGGAGTGCCTTCTTCGATGAGCGCGATTGGTCCGTGCTTGAGCTCTCCCCCAGCAAATCCTTCAGCATGCATGTACGCCAATTCCTTTAACTTCAGCGCGCCTTCTAAAGCGGCTGGATAGCCCACATGGCGGCCTAAGAAAAGAACGGAGGTCGCATCTTTAAATCCTCGCGTCATCTCTCGTAGTGGTTCTACCGTCTCGAGAATCTCTTCTACTTTATTGGGAAGAGAAAGTAGCTCATCTCTGAAATCTGCAATCGATTTTGGTGAAAGCGTTCTACGCTCTTGTGCAACGAAGAGTCCAATCAACTGAATTGCAACAATCTGAGTTAAGAGCGCCTTGGTTGAGGCGACTGCAATTTCTGGACCTGCATGGGTATAGAGAACAGCGTCAGATTCACGTGGAATAGTCGAGCCCATCGTGTTGCAGATCGCCAAAGTTTGCGCGCCAAGTTCTTTGGCATGACGTAGCGCCATCAAAGTATCCATCGTCTCGCCAGATTGCGAGATGGTGATAACGAGTGTCTTTTTTGAGAGTACTGGATTGCGATAGCGAAATTCGGATGCGAGTTCAACATCAACTGGAATCTTGGTCCACTCTTCTAGCGCGTACTTACCAATTAGTCCTGCGTGATACGCAGTCCCACATGCCAACACGAGGATTCGATCAACATCAAGATTGAGGCTTGCTAACTCTGAGCACGTTACTTCACCAGAAGAAGAGAATCGTCCAACCAAGGTATCTGAAATCGCTTTGGGTTGTTCGAAAATCTCTTTCAACATGAAATGTGTAAAGCCTCCACGCTCGGCAGCTTTGGCATCCCAGGTGATTTCAAAAGCTTGCGGTGTGACTGGCTTGCCATTGAGATCTGTGACGGTAACGCTCGTTGGTGTTACTTCTACGACCTGGTCTTGGCCTAGTTCGAGAGCGTTCTTGGTATGTGAAATAAAGGCAGATACATCAGATGCTAAGAAGTTCTCGCCCTTGCCAACACCCACAACTAGCGGTGAATTTCGCCGGGCACCCACGATGGTTTCTGGTGAATCGCTATGAATCGCAAGTAAAGTGAAAGAGCCGCGCAACTGTGAACAGACTCTTTGCATTGCTGAGGTCAGATTCTCTGTTCGCTTGAGCTCGTCGCTCAGTAAGTGCGCAACTGATTCGGTATCGGTTTCTGAGGAGAATGTGTATCCACGTCGCTCTAATTCAGAACGAAGTTCAACATAATTCTCAATAATTCCATTGTGAATAACAGCGAGCTTGCCATCATTTGAAATGTGAGGATGGGCGTTTGTGTCAGTCGGTCCGCCATGTGTGGCCCAACGGGTGTGGCCGATTCCGCAGAGAGCGCCATTGAGTTCAGAATTGTTCGCTGCGGAAGTAAGAGCGCCTTCAAGGTTAGTGAGCTTTCCAGCTTTCTTGGCGACAAGAAGTTTTTCGCCACGCTTTGCTACAAGTGCCACGCCGGCTGAGTCATAGCCGCGATACTCAAGTCTGCGTAAACCTTCAATGACTCGCGATAGCGCGGGGTTCGGACCGGTGTATCCGACAATCCCACACATCTGTGAGCTCCTTTCGCGGCAGTATTTCTAGAGTGCGAGTTCTGATTTTACTAGCGCAGCAAGTGACTCCGCGAATTTTGTCGCAGCTGCGCTATCTTCGGCTTCAATCATTACACGGATGAGCGGTTCGGTGCCTGAGGCGCGGAGCAATACTCGTCCTTTGTTTCCAAGACTTTTCTCAACTTCTGTTATCGCTTCTTGAACCTTCTTATTGGAGTTCAATCTATCTCGCGCTACTCCACCAACATTGATCAAAACTTGCGGATATCTGGTCATAAACGATGACAGTTCCTTTAAGCTCTTTTTTGAGGTGGCCACATGGGAAATCAAGTGCAGAGCGGTCAACAAACCATCACCGGTATTCGCGTATTTACGCATAATGATGTGCCCAGATTGCTCTCCGCCCAGAGTATGGCCTTGTGCCATCATCTCTTCGAGAACATAACGATCTCCTACCGGCGTTGCAACAAATTTGATTCCTTGTGATTCAAGCGCTCGGATTAATCCCAAGTTAGTCATCACAGTACCGACCACAGTCTTAGTAGGTAGCTCTGTATGTCCAGCAAGGATTCCTAGAATGAAATCGCCATCGATGATATTTCCATCTTGATCTACCGCAAGGACTCGATCGGCATCGCCATCATGTGCAATGCCCAGATCTGCTTTCTCGGCCTTTACGGTGGTAATCAAATTTGTCAGATGGGTAGAACCACAATTCTCATTGATATTAAGACCATTGGGGCTGGCCGAAATTGCAATCACATCAGCACCAGCTCGTTTCAATACTTCAGGTGCAACAAAGGATGCGGCGCCGTTTGCGCAATCGACGACGACCTTCAATCCAGCAAGATTTGAATCAATGGTGCTCAATAAGTGTGCGATATATGTTTCGCGCGCAGATTCATCAACGATGATGCGACCGACTTCTTTTCCGGTTGGACGATCCCACGGTTCACCAAGTCTGGCTTCAATTTTTGCTTCAAGTGCGTCATCTAATTTTCCGCCGCCACGTGCAAAGAATTTGATTCCGTTATCAGGCATCGGATTATGCGAAGCGCTAATCATCACGCCAAGATCAGCGCCAGTAGTTGCTACGAGAAATGCGATCGCGGGTGTGGGAAGAACTCCGACGCGATAAACATCAATTCCGGCGCTTGCTAATCCTGCGCAGACTGCAGATTCAAGAAATTCGCCCGAGGCGCGTGAATCTTGTCCAACGATTGCTTTGGGTCGATGGCCGGCGAATTCACCGAGATCTGCCAGAACATGGGCAGCCGCAACGGCTAAATCAAGTGCGAGTTCGGCTGTGAGATCGACATTAGCGACGCCTCGGACACCGTCGGTGCCAAAGAGCGCCATATCTATATCGATAGATCCGCGACGCGAATTAACGCTTGCTGTATTGCGAGCGCTTACGTGCCTTCTT
>JBEATV010000040.1:0-16212 GCA_041161815.1 Actinomycetota bacterium
ATGAGGTGTACACCTTGGCATCTGGTTATGATTTTTGCTATGAAGAAAGACCGATTCAATTTATGCATTGTTTCATGGTGTCTGATGTTCATGCTGGGCGCAACCCACGCTGCTTGCATGTCATCTCTAGGGTTTGAAGTAGTCGGAATAGATAACGATCAGGGCAAAGTTGAACTCCTTTCAAATGGGGAACTTCCCTTTTATGAACCAAGTCTAGATACGCTATTGGCTGCGGAATTAAAGACTGGACGTCTAAAATTTACTACTGATTTTTCAGCCGCCGCGGATGCTGATGTTCACTTTATTTGCGTTGGCACTCCGCAAAGTAAAGATAGTTTGGCTGCCGATCTAACATTTGTTAAGTCGGCAATCGCTGCAATAGCGCCACATTTAAAAGATGGCGCGCTAGTCGTTGGAAAATCAACCGTTCCGGTGGGTACCGCTGATCGACTACGTGCGCGAATAAAAGAAATCAACTCCAATGTCGAACTTGCATGGAACCCAGAATTTTTACGTGAAGGATTTGCGGTAGAAGATACCTTGCGACCAAATCGATTGGTTGTCGGAGTTACCTCAGATACATCAGAAGAGATCCTCAAAGAGGTCTATGCGCCACTCATTGCAAATGACGTTCCCTGGATCCGCGCCGACCTTCCTACAGCAGAACTAGTCAAGGTTGCAGCTAACTCATTCCTTGCCACCAAAATTTCATTTATTAATGCCATGGCTGAAATCTGTGAGGCATCTGGCGGAGATGTAACTGTGCTTGCTAAGGCGATTGGTTATGACCCACGTATTGGTTCTCGATTCTTACAAGCTGGCATTGGATTTGGTGGTGGGTGCTTACCGAAAGATATCCGAGCATTTATGGCGCGCTCCGAAGAACTTGGCGCCCAACAATCTCTCGAGTTTCTCCGCGAGATTGACTCAATAAACCTACGTGCTCGCCAGAGAATGATTAGAGAATGATTGATCTGGTGCGTGCAGATATCGGTGCAGATCTCAAAGGAAAGCGCATTGCAGTTCTGGGAGCAGCCTTTAAGCCAGATAGCGATGATGTTCGTGACTCACCTGCGCTTGATATCGCCGTTCAGATATCGGCTGCTGGCGCTGATGTCCAAGTTCATGATCCCAAAGCAATCGAACCTGCTCGACGTCGTCATCCTCACCTTAACTATTGCACCGAAATAGAAGAATGCGTCAAAGACGCTGATGTAATCCTTCATCTCACCGAATGGAAGATGTATCGAGAGATTGATCCAGTTTCAATTAAGGGCCTTGTCCGACAGGCTGTCATTATCGATGGACGCAACATGCTCGACAGAGAGTTATGGCGGAACGCCGGTTGGAAATTCAGAGCTTTAGGAAGAAGTTAATCGCGTGGCTCCAAAGATAGTTTTAGCTTCTGCGTCACCATCACGGTTACGGCTTTTGCAAAACGCTGGAATTAACCCTGAAGTAATTGTCAGCGGCGTCTTTGAAGAAGACCCTGCATATGCCCAACTCTCTCCGCGCGAAATGGTAATTGCACTTGCAATCGTCAAAGCTCACACAGTGAAGGAGAAGGTGGATTTCCCTGCGTTGATAATTGGATGCGACTCCACATTCGAATTTGAAGGCGAATCTCTAGGAAAACCTCTCAGCGTTGAGAATGCTATTGAACGCGCTCGATCACTGCGCGGAAAATCTGGGTTACTGCATACCGGTCATTGCATTATTGACACCGAAAAAGGAATTGAGATTAGCGATGTTGCGACAACTCGAGTTTTCTTTGCGGATATGACTGATGACGAAATCAAAAGTTATGTTGCAACTGGTGAGCCGCTTCATGTTGCAGGCGGCTTCACTCTAGATGGCCTCAGCTCCCCGTTTATCTCACGAATTGAGGGCGAAAGTTCCAATGTCATCGGACTTTCGCTGCCATTGCTCCGAAACGCAGTACTCAAACTGGGCTATCGATGGTTTGATTTGCTCTCATGACTCTGTACGCAGCATATGGATCAAATCTTGATCCCCGACAGATGTTGCTGCGCGCGCCTCATTCACCACATCGCGGCACGGGATGGTTACGAGGATGGAGATTAACTTTTGGTGGAGAAGAAATTGGCTGGGAAGGCGCAGTCGCGACGCTCGCTGAAGATGCTGATCACAGCGTCTTTGTTTCAATTTATGACCTGACTATCGCCGACGAAAGTGCGCTCGATGAATGGGAGGGTGTTACAACGGACTTGTACCGGAAGATTCGAGTGAGAGCAGAAACTCTCGATGGCTCCCCGCTCTGTTATGTCTATGTACTCAATTCATTTGAGGGTGGCCTACCCTCACAGCGCTACTTGGAAATCATGATTGCTGCGGCCCGTGAAGCGGGAGCGCCAGAGGACTACATCAACTCACTCATCAATCGACCGACCAGATAGGTTTAGCTCATGGTTGATCTCTATGAAGACCCAATAGGCGCCGCGAGCGAAGCCGCACAAGCTATTGCAACAATCACTGGCAAAGAAACTCACTCCTACGCATTTGTGATGGGATCTGGATGGGTCGATGCCGCAGATAAATTCGGTAAGCCAACTCATGAGATTGCACTCCATGATCTTCCTGGCTTTGAGAAGTCAACCGTGCAAGGACATGGTTCATCGTTGCGTTCTTACACAACTTCTACCGGTAAAAATATCTTGGTCTTTCTTGGACGCACACATCTCTATGAAGGAAAGGGAATCGAGCCAGTCGTTCACGGAGTTCGCACTGCGGTAAAAAGTGGTTGCTCTGTTGTTGTACTCACTAATGCGTGCGGTGGTATTAATCCCGATTTCTCTGTTGGACAACCAGTATTGATCAAAGATCACATTTCGCTCACCGCAGTTAGCCCTATTAGAGGCGCAAACTTCGTTGACCTGACTGATCTTTATAGCGCTCGCATTCGTGGTCTACTCAAGTCCGCTGATTCCACTCTGGTTGAAGGCGTTTATGCCCATTGGAGAGGCCCCACCTACGAAACTCCCGCTGAGATCAGAATGATCCGCATCATGGGCGCAGATCTTGTTGGAATGTCGACGGTGCCCGAAGCAATCGCTGCACATGCCCTCGGCGCAGAAGTTGTGGGAATTTCGCTTGTTACTAACGCTGCTGCAGGCATGACGGGAGAAAAACTCAGCCACGATGAAGTGATTGCGGCTGGCAAAGCATCTGCAGAGAAAATGGGAAATCTGCTCGTGAATCTGATTGAGAAACTATGACGCTCGATAAAGCTCTAGTCACAGAAGTTGAAGAATGGATTGCAGAAGATCCCGATCCTGCAACGCAAGAAACCTTAAGAGAATTACTCCGCTCAGAGAACGAAGCAGAGCTACGTTCATGTTTCTCTGGATTCCTTGAATTTGGAACTGCTGGACTGCGTGGTCCACTAGGAGCTGGCCCTTCCAGAATGAACCGAGCTGTTGTGACAAAGACTGCAGCAGGCCTTGCACGCTACATGAAACGTAATGGCCTCACTAGCGTCGTAATTGGACGAGATGCGCGCTATGGCTCAGAGGATTTCACTCGTGATACTGCAGAGATAATGATGGGCGCTGGATTCAAAGTCTCTGTACTTCCTCGCCCTTTGCCGACTCCCGTGCTGGCATACGCAGTCCGCGATCTCAAATGTGATGTCGGAATCATGGTGACCGCTAGCCATAATCCTCCGCAAGATAATGGTTACAAGGTCTATCTTGGTGGAACAGTAAACGGCGTTCGCTATGAAGGTTCTCAGATTATCTCTCCTGCCGATAGTGAAATATCTGCAGATATCGCTGCTGTTGAATCTCTCCGAGCGCTTCCTCGCGCTCAGGGTTGGACAATTCTTAATGAGTCACAAGTTGATGCGTACATTGATGCAACCGCGCGTTTAGCCACCAATCCTGGAAATCTCAAGATTGTTTATACCGCTATGCATGGTGTTGGAACCGAAACTCTCTGCAAAGTATTCACAAAAGCCGGCTTCCCCGCGCCAATTCTGGTGCGCGAACAAGCCGAACCAGATCCTGATTTTCCAACTGTGAAGTTCCCAAATCCCGAAGAGCCAGGCGCAATCGATTTATCAATCGCAACTGCAGAGCGCGAATCGGCCGATCTCGTGATTGCTAATGACCCTGATGCAGATCGCTGTGCAGCCGCAATTGCAGGCAAGGATGGCAAATGGCGCATGCTTCGAGGTGATGAAGTCGGCGCTCTCTTAGGTGAATACATGGCCAGACGCGCACCGAATAAAGGTGTTGTCATGGCAAATTCCATCGTGTCATCTTCAATCTTGAGCAAAATTGCAGCCCATTACGGAATCACATTTACTGAGACGCTGACTGGTTTTAAGTGGCTAGCAAAGATTCCGAATCTCTGGTTCGGATATGAAGAAGCTCTCGGCTATGCAGTCGACTCAAACTCTGTGAATGACAAAGATGGAATTAGTGCCGCTCTAGTTCTTGCTCAACTCGCAACTGATCTCCATCGTGAAGGAAGAACTCTCGAAGATCTTCTGAATGAAATTTGGTCACGACATGGTTACCACGGAACTCGACAGATCTCAGTCCGTACAACAAGCATCGCACAGATTGATCAAATTCTTGGACGATTCAGAAATAACACGCCATCTTCGATCGGCTCCTTTGCTGTTACATCTTTTGATGACCTTGAAAAGCCACAAGATAAGTTGCCTCCCACAAATGGTGTACGAATTCGACTTTCTGACAACATCCGCGTCATCGTTCGACCCAGCGGAACAGAACCCAAAATCAAGTGTTACATCGAGGTCATTAGCAAAGATTCCTCTAGCGCAGAGCCCATCATTAATGAATTGGAGAGAGAGCTCCGTACCTTTCTTTCGTAATAACTTGTAGACTTCCCGCGTGTCCGGTCAACAACTCATCGATGGTTCAGAACAGTCGCTCAAGCGCTTTCTGATGACACTTCCTGCCGTCGATCAAGTTGGCGCACATGAGCGCGCCGCATCTCTAGCAACTCGCAGCATCAAGACCACAAGCAAGAGTTGGGCCATCGATATGGCCATCCGCATGGTTGATCTCACGACTTTAGAGGGCGCAGATACCCCCGGCAAAGTTCGTGCCCTATGTTCAAAAGCAGTGCGTCCAGATCCTCGCGATCTCACAGTTCCACATGTCGGCGCAGTCTGCGTCTATAACGACATGGTCGGTATCGCACGCGAACACCTAGATCTCATCGGTGGAGCAGATGTCCCTGTCGCTGCAGTCTCTACTGCATTCCCCTCTGGCCGCGCATCGCGCACGGTCAAGATTCAAGATACAAAAGATGCAATTGCACTCGGCGCAAGCGAGATTGATATGGTGATTGATCGCGGCGCATTTCTCTCTGGACGCCTCGGCGACGTATTTGAAGAGATTGTCGCCATCAAAGAAATCTGTGGCGACAAAGCGCATCTCAAAGTAATTCTCGAAACTGGTGAGCTCGTCACTCTCGATAACGTTCGCAAAGCTTCGTACATGGCAATGCTGGCAGGTGCAGACTTCATCAAGACTTCAACGGGCAAGGTCACACCAGCTGCAACTGCACCTGTTGTCCTCGTAATGCTTGAAGCGGTCCGCGATTATTTCGCATTGACCGGAATTCGAATTGGAGTCAAGCCAGCAGGAGGTATCCGAACCACCAAGGATGCAATCAAGCAACTCGTGTTGGTCAACGAGATTGCCGGCCCAGATTGGCTCGATCCTGCGCTCTTTCGAATTGGTGCAAGTGCGCTTCTCAATGACCTTTTGATGCAACGTATGAAGATGAGCAATGGTCGATATTCCAGCGCGAATTATGTTACGGTGGATTGATCATGTCAGCCTTTGAATACGCCCCCGCCCCGGAATCAACTGCGATTGCAGATATCAAGAAAGAATATGGGCTATTCATCAACGGTAAATTCCAAGCGCCCCATAGCAAGAAGCGTTTCGAAACCATTAACCCTGCAAATGAGAGCGTTCTCTCCAAGATTTCCTTTGCAGATGAGGTTGATGTAGATAAAGCTGTAAAAGCAGCGCGCGCCGCCTACGCCAAGGTTTGGTCAAAGATGAGCGGAAAAGAGCGTGCTAAGTACCTCTTTAGAATTGCACGGTTGATCCAAGAACGCGCACGCGAGTTCGCAGTCGTTGAGTCGATGGATAATGGCAAGCCAATTCGTGAGACCCGCGATGTGGATGTTCCGCTTTCGGCCGCTCATTTCTTCTATCACGCAGGTTGGGCAGATAAATTGGAATTTGCTGGCTTCGGCTCCAATCCCAAAGCGCATGGCGTTGTAGGACAGGTCATTCCGTGGAACTTCCCACTCTTGATGTTGGCTTGGAAAGTTGCCCCTGCGCTTGCTACCGGTAATACCGTTGTATTGAAGCCAGCTGAAACAACTCCGCTGACTGCTCTTCTTTTCGCCGAAATCTGCCAACAAGCTGATCTTCCTGCTGGTGTTGTCAACATTATTACCGGCGATGGCCGAACAGGTAGCGCGCTGGTGAAACATCCCGACATCGACAAGATTGCATTTACTGGTTCTACCGAAGTCGGTAAGTTAATTGCTCAAAGCGTTGCCACCACAAATACCCCAGTCTCACTCGAACTTGGCGGTAAAGGTGCAAATGTTGTATTTGATGATGCTCCCATCGATCAAGCGGTCGAAGGAATAGTTAATGGAATCTTCTTCAACCAGGGCCATGTCTGCTGCGCCGGATCCCGTCTCTTGTTACAAGAGAGCATCCATGACGAGTTCTTACATAAGCTGCAGTTACGTATGTCAAAAATTCGGGTTGGTGATCCACTTGATAAAAACACTGACTTGGGCGCCATCAACTCCGCCGCTCAACTTGCAAAGATTCGCGAACTTTCATCTTCTGGAGAAACAGAAGGTGCCCAAATCTGGTCAGCTCCATGTGATCTTCCATCACAAGGCTTCTGGTTTGCTCCAACAATTTTCACAGGAGTTACACAAGCTCATCGCATCGCACGCGAAGAGATCTTTGGGCCAGTGCTCTCCGTCCTCACATTCCGAACCCCGCAAGAAGCGATAGAGAAGGCCAATAACACGCCATTTGGCCTATCTGCTGGAGTCTGGACAGATAAAGGATCAAAGATCCTCTGGGCAAGTAATCAACTTAAAGCTGGAGTCATCTGGGCAAATACATTTAACAAATTTGATCCTGCCAGCCCCTTCGGTGGATATAAGGAATCTGGGTGGGGTCGCGAAGGCGGGCGCCACGGTTTAGCTTCTTACATCAAGGGGGCACACTGATGAGAATTGATGTGAAGAAGACCTATAAATTATTTATCGGTGGAGCATTCCCCCGCAGCGAATCAGGTCGCAGTTACGAATTGCATGACTCAAAAGGAAAGTTCATTGCCAATCCCGCACAAGCCTCGCGCAAAGACTTGCGTGACGCTGTTGTTGCTGCCAAGAACGCCCATGGACAATGGAGTTCAGCGACTGCCTACAATCGCGGCCAGATTCTCTACCGTATCGCAGAGATTATGGAAGGACGCACTGAACAATTCGTAGCCGAGATTATGAGCTTAGAAGGCATCACAGCCAAAGCTGCTACACAACAAGTTCATGATGCGATTGATACCTGGGTTTGGTATGCGGGTTGGACTGACAAGATTGCTAGCACCGCCGGAAGCACAAATCCGATTGCAGGTCCGTATTACAACTTCACAATCCCTGAACCACTCGGAGTTGTTGGAATCATCGCAGAACAGAAATCTTCATTGCTGGGATTGATTCGTGGTTTGGCTCCCGTAATCGCTGGCGGAAATACCGCTGTCGTTGTTGCAAGTGAGAAGCGCGCGCTTCCTGCCATCACTCTGGCTGAATGTCTTGCGACCTCGGATGTTCCCGCAGGCGTCATCAATATCTTGACTGGCAAGAGCTCAGAATTGGCGCCATGGATGGCTTCACATATGGAGATTGATGGGATGGATCTTTCTGGCATGGATGCCAAGTCAGAGCCGGAGTTACGTATTGCTGGGACAGAGAATCTCAAGCGGATTCATCGCTTCAAAGAAGATGTCTCGCCTGCCCGAATCCTCTCCTTTATGGAGTTCAAGACGGTCTGGCATCCCATAGGAATCTAGCTTTTCGCGCTCACTAACCTCATAAATCCAGGCTTTACGAGCTCTTCAATAATCTCTAAACGCTCCTCAAAAGGAATAAATGCGCTCTTGAGCGCATTTACAGTTACGCGTTGAAGGTCAGCCATTGTCCATCCAAAGGCCTGCACTAATTGGAACATCTCATTCGACATTGATGTTCTCGACATCAAGCGATTATCAGTATTAACAGTAACTCGGAAACGAAGTTCTGCGAGCTTGCCGATGGGATGCTCCTTGATCGTCTTTGCTGCACCAGTTTGGAGGTTTGAGGTCGGACAGATCTCAAGTGGAATACGACGATCACGTACGAAAGATGCGAGACGACCTATATCGTCAATGATTCGCACTCCATGACCTAATCTCTCTGCACCACAATATTGAATTGCTTCCCAAATCGAAGCCAGGCCATAAGCCTCTCCTGCATGAATTGTGAAGTGCGCATTCTCGCGACGTAGATATTCGAAAGTTTGCAGTTGATTGGTTGGTGGATACCCATCTTCAGGATCGCGATACTTAACTACTGCCTTAGCAGTTTCTCGGTCACGATGATTCTGTCGCAGCGCACAGAGAAGTGATTCGACGCGAATGTTGAAACCTTCTGCTCGCGCCTCTTCCTCTCCTTGGCGATAACCTTCCAGCGTCGCTTCTACGACTTTATCAATCGATAAACCTTGCGTGGTAAAGAGTTCAGGCGCACCTCGCACTTCGGCATATACGACTCCATCACGAGCCAGATCAACAACACACTCACGGGCAACACGGATTAAGTCCTCTTTTCGTTGCATGACAGCGATGGTGTGATCAAATGTTTCGAGATATCTCACTAAAGACCCTGAATTGCATGCTTCCTCAAACCAGGTAGCTAACTCTTGCGCATCGGTCGTTGGTAATTTCTCATAACCAATCTCTTCTGCGATTTCGATAATTGTGGCCGGCCTCAACCCACCATCAAGATGATCGTGTAAAAGAGCCTTAGGAATCGCCTTTATCTGCTCAAGCGATGGGGTGAAATCAAGCGAGGTCATGAGAATCAATACGAGCAACAACGAGCGGCAGGCGCTCAGCGACGCGTCCATCATCCGAAATCGTTACGGCGCCAATCAGCGCTTCTTCTGCGCGCGCAAATCGCTCTGCTTCATCAGTATGAAGTGTGAAGAGCGGAGCACCTTCTGTGATCTTCTCACCGGGCTTGGCATGAATTTCGATACCTGCTCCTGCTTGGACGCTTTCTCCTTGTCGTGCGCGACCTGCACCAAGACGCCATGCGCTTATACCAACTTTGAGAGCATCCATGGATGCGATAGTTCCGGACTTCTCAGCTTTAATCTGAATATGTTCTTTTGCGGTTGGTAGTGGAGCATCAGGATCTCCACCTTGCGCCGAGATCATTTGGCGCCACTTATCCATCGCACTCCCATCCTTCAGCGCAACTTCTGGATCTTTTGTGTTGGTGACACCTGCTGCATCGAGCATTTCACGGGCAAGTAAAATCGTTAATTCCACAACATCACTTGGCCCGCCACCAGAAAGAACTTCGATTGATTCACGAACTTCGAGAGCATTGCCTGCGGTCAATCCCAGCGGTACATCCATCGCAGTAACAAGTGCGCGAGTTTTGACTCCAGCGCGAGTACCGAGAGTGACCATGGTGCGAGCCAACTCTTTCGCACGTTCTGGATCTGACATGAATGCGCCACTTCCAGTTTTGACATCGAGAATCAGCGCGCTGGTTCCTTCTGCAATCTTCTTGGACATAATCGATGATGCGATTAAGGGAATCGCCTCTACGGTAGCTGTGACATCGCGCAGCGCATAAAGTTTCTTATCTGCGGGAGCAAGACCTGCGCCAGCAGCGCATATAACCGCGCCAACATCTTGTAGAACTTTAAGCATCTCGGCATTCGACAGAGATGCGCGCCAACCTGGAATCGACTCCAATTTATCTAGGGTTCCACCGGTGTGGCCTAAACCGCGGCCAGAAAGCTGTGGAACTGCTGCTCCGCACGCTGCAACCAGCGGCGCCAATGGCAGAGTGATTTTGTCTCCGACGCCGCCTGTTGAATGTTTATCAACGGTGGGAACTTTCAATTCTGACCACGACATCCGTTCGCCGCTGTTGATCATTGCATCAGTCCAACGTGAAATCTCTCGAGAATTCATTCCATTGAGGAGAATCGCCATCAGAAGAGCAGACATCTGTTCATCGGCTACGACACCGCGAGTGTAAGCATCAACCACCCAATCGATCTGGGCATCGGTGAGTTCATGTTTATCGCGTTTAGCGGCGATGATTTCTACTGCTGCAAATGCTTCGGCCATGGTCTAACTCTTCGCGGTTACTGAGGTAGATCTTCTGGACCAAAACCCCACGGCAGAATTACTGACATAGGTTGTGGGCCATCAGGAGTAAGAAGCTGAAGTTGGTTACCTCCATGTTCGAACAACAACTGTCGGCAACGTCCACACGGCGAGAGCAATTCGCCATTTTTATCAACACAGACGACTGCAAGAATTCGACCTCCACCAGTCATCGCAAGATTAGAAATCATGGAGCACTCAGCGCAGAGCGTGAGTCCATAACTCGCATTCTCTACATTGCATCCGCTAACGATGCGACCATCATTAACTAGCCCTGCAACGCCCACCGGAAATTTCGAATAGGGCGAATAGGACTTCTTCATCGCCGTGATCGCTTCGCGGCGAAGTAGATCCCAATCAATCAATGTGAGCCACCACGAGAATATGGAATACCGTCTGCGGCTGGCGCTCGAACTCGACCAACAAAACCAGAGACTGCAATGATGGTTGCGATGTAAGGAACCATCAATAGGAACTCACTTGGAATTCCAGTACCGATAATTGAGAGTACAACTTGCAAGTTATCTGCAAAGCCGAAAAGGAGAGCTGCAGCAACAGCACCGAGTGGGCTCCAGCGTCCGAAAATCAGCGCCGCAAGGGCAATAAAGCCTTTGCCAGCAGTCATTTCCTTGCTAAATGCGCCGACGGCGCCGACGGTGAAATACGCACCGCCGAGTCCTGCAACTGCTCCAGCAATAATGACATTCTTGAAACGTAGGGCGTTGACTTTGATACCAACGGAGTCTGCTGCTGTTGGGTGTTCACCCACAGCGCGCGTACGCAATCCCCAACGAGTCTTAAACAAGTAATAGTGAGTAAGAGCGACTGCGGCGTACATCAAATACACAATGATGGTCTGATTAAAGAGGATCGGCCCCAAGATAGGAATCTTGGAGAGCAACGGAATCTTGATGGGTTGCAAGATTGGACCCGTATTCCATGTCTCTTGATACGGAATAAGAAGTTTTTTATAGAAGAAGCCAGTCATGCCGATGACAAGAACGTTCAAGACGAATCCAAGAATCACCTGATCAATCTGATATTTGATTGCAAAAGTTGCAAGCAAAACTGAAATGAGAGCTCCGGCAAATGGCGCAACGAGAAGCCCCCAGAAAGTGCTCTTGGTCAAGCTTGCAACAACGCCCGCAGCGAAAGCTGCCGCGAGTAATTGACCTTCAATTGCAATATTGATGACGCCCGAACGCTCGCAAATCACACCAGCCATCGCGCCAAAGATCAGTGGAACTGCAAGTACGAGTCCGCCCGCAACAATTGCGGTAAATGGAATGAACTTTCCGGCTCCGGCCCAACAGAGGAATGACATTAGAAGAGCAAATCCACCAATCATGGTGAACGCTAGAGATTTCTTATCCTTGATGAATCGGAAATAGCCATAAGCGGTGCATAGCGCAGCGATGCCTACGAAGACCAGCGCTCCAGTGCGCGAATCGATATCCCATTGATTAATGAGCGCCCATTCATCGCCACGGACAAAACCAAAGCTGGTGATCTGGGATTCTTTAGGTCTGATGACGAAAGCAAAGAGGCTGAGAAGAGTAGAGATTCCGAGCGTAAAAATGCCACGTCGCGTCCTGATTTGAGCTGCTGTGAGAGTGGAAATCTTCTTCATCATCCATTCCAACCTTTCGCCGCCATACCCGTAGAGCCACTGACATTCTTCAATCGGAAGATTCCCTTAACCAGAGCAGGTGCTGCGATAAAGAGAATGATCAACGCTTGGACGACAAGAATGAGATCCAGCGGCGTATCGGTGCGCGCTTGCATCATCTGACCTCCTACACGGAGTCCCGCAAACAAAAATGCCGAGAGAACAACTCCGAGTGGTTTTGCACGACCAAGAAGAGCGACTGTGATTGCATCAAATCCAAATGACCCTGCGACTCCCGTCGTTAGCGCGTATTCCGCGCCAAGTACATTGACTGCACCACCAAGACCTGCCAGTGCGCCACATACGACCATGACCGAGGTCATGACGAATGGAACTGACATACCCGCAGTCTTTGCCGCAGTTGCATTGGCACCGACGGCGCGGAATTGGAAACCTAGCGTTGTGCGATCAAGGAGAACACTGATCAACCAAGCAACTAACAGCGCAATCAGAATCGCAGCGCTCACGCGGAATTCTTCACCGAAGAATCGTGGCAATCGTGAATTCTCGAGAACTTCTGGAGCGATTGGATCCTGTCTACCTTCGCGGAGGAATGGCTCAGTTTTCAATAACCAGAGGATGAAATTTGCGGCAACGTAATTGAGCATGATGGTGACGATGACTTCATGCGCGCCAGTCTTGGCTTTGAGAAGTCCTGCGATACCGCCCCAAATTCCACCAAGGAATGCGCCAAATGCGATAGCAGCAATCATGTGAATTACTGGTGGGAGGTCATAAGTGAAACCAATGTACGAAGCTCCAATTGCACCGAAAACGAATTGGCCTTGTGCACCAATATTGAATAGACCAGCACGGAATGCCAGAGCCACCGCAAGGCCAGCAAGAATTAATGGACCTGCGACAACGAGTGTTTCAGAGAGCGGATAAAGGCCTTGTCCCCCGCCTTGTGCCGCCAAATTAGGGTCATAAATCGCGCCTTGGAAGAGGGCCACATATGCGTTCCAGGCGGTCGAAAGCCCAGTACTCAACATCTCTGGGATATCAGAGCGAAGCTTGAGAACATTGGGATCGGAGAATGCAATCAGCAATCCGCCGATAAATATCGCAAGGAAAAAGGCGAGCAACGGCAAGATGAAGACATTCGCGTTCAGTTTTTTCATGCGCTCTTCCCCTTCACGCCAGCCATCAATAATCCAAGTTCGCTTCGTGAGACATCTGGTGAGACGATGTCGATAATCGAACCCTTATACATAACCGCAATGCGATCAGCGAGCGCCATTACTTCATCGAGCTCAGTGCTAAACAACAAAACTGCTCGTCCTGCATCGCGTTCGGCAAGAATCCGCTCGTGGACGAACTCGATGGAACCAACATCAAGTCCACGAGTGGGTTGAGCTGCGACCAGTAGTCGGACAGGGCGAGAGAGTTCGCGGGCTAGAACAACTTTCTGTTTATTTCCTCCCGACAGAGAGGAAGCAGGATCTGCAACGCTCTGGGTACGAACATCAAACTCTTGAGCTTGTTTTTCGGCATTGCTGGAGATGAAGCCAAGATCCATCATCGGACCCTTTGCGTTTGGAGCCATATCGAAAACATCCAAGATTAAATTCTCAGAGATGGAGAAGCTTGAGATGAGACCATCAAGTTCGCGAGACTCAGGAACATAGGCAATTCCAGAGTGAATGGAATCTCTCACGCTCTTTCCTACTAACTCGTGGCCCTCAAGGGTGATGGATCCGCTAACGAATTCTTCCAGGTTCATGATGGCGCGTGCTAGTTCGGTCTGGCCATTTCCTTGAACACCGGCAATTGCCAATACTTCACCAGCTCGGATTGAGAAGTTGATGTCGCTCACCAGCGGGCGACCTCGTGTATCGGTGACTTTGAGCTCTGAAATCTTAAGAATCTCAGCTCCTGGTGCAAACTTCTTCTTATTTACATCAAGATCGACTGGTCGGCCAACCATCATGGATGCGAGCTCTTCTTGTGAAGCGGTCGGCTTTGCTTGACCTACAACTTTTCCGCGACGAATGATGGTGATCTCATCTGCTGCCTCTTGAACTTCACGTAATTTATGGGTGATGAAAATAATTGCTTTACCCTGTTCGCGTAGCTCTTTCATAACGCGCAAGAGTTCATCAGTTTCCTGCGGAGTAAGAACCGCGGAAGGTTCGTCGAGGATGATTACCTTCGCGTTGTAAATGAGAGCTCGAATGATTTCGACTCGCTGTTGGACGCCAACAGGGAGAGTCTCAACGACCGCATCAGGGTCGATTTCAAAGTTAAAGCGTTTGGCAATATCGATAATTGCAGTGCGTGCATCAGCTAGGTCCAGCGACCCAAGGCCCTTGATCTTTTCGTGGCCCAAGACAATGTTTTCGGCGACAGTGAAGACTGGAATCAACATGAAGTGTTGGTGAACCATTCCGATACCCGATGCAAGAGCATCGCTTGGCTCATTGATGGTGACTGGCTTGCCGTCTACAAAAATCTCTCCAGAGTCGGGAGCAAGTAGTCCGTAGAGGATATTCATGAGCGTGGACTTACCCGCGCCATTCTCGCCCAAGATCGCGTGGATCTGGCCATCACTTACCTTGAGATCTATATGGTCATTTGCAACGAGTGAGCCAAATGACTTGGTGATGCCGCGTAACTCGACTGACACTTCCGCCCCCTATGGCGCTTGCGAGATAAATTACGAAAAACTGTGAGAGTTATTGTAGAACGGGCTAGATGGTCTCCCATCTAGCCCGTTCTTTACTGCTGAGAAGTTAGATCTTCAATGAACCTGAAGCGATTGCGAGTGCAAGGCGCTTGAGTTCATCTTTGGTCTTCTGTGAGATCTTGGAATCGAAGTCATAGAACGGAGCAAGTCCGGTTCCCTTGTTCTTCAAAGTTCCGAGATACGCAGTGTTGTTGAACTTCTTGCTACGTGTGTCACGGATGACCTGTGTAACAGAGGTTCCTACACCCTTAAGTACTGAGGATAGAAGTACTGACTTGTACTGAGGCGCAGCAATGACGCCATCAGAGTCAACCCAGATTACAACTGACTTCTTGGAAGCAATTGCGTTCTGTGCGGTTGCTCCACCAAGTCCACCTGCTACTGGGAAGATGACGTCAGCGTTTTGATCTTCGAAAGCCTTGGAGATCTGAAGTGCCTTAGCGGAATCAGAGAAGTTTCCAACGAAAGTTCCATCTTGCTTAGCGGTATCCCAGCCAAGAACCTTGACGTTTTTCTTCTTGACCTTGTTGTAGTGAGCAACGCCCTTTGCGTAACCATCCATGAAGTCAGTTACAGAAGCGAATGCCATTCCACCGTAGGTAGCTACTACGCCAGTCTTGGAGTACGAAGCTGCCAAGTATCCAGCGAGGAATGAAGATTGGTTTGTTGCGAATAGAAGAGCCTTGTGGTTTGCAACTCCTGCTGGACCGCTATCAACGATCGCGAAGTTGGTCTTTGGGTTCTTCTTTGCTGCATCCGCGATTGCGTCTGCAATAAGGAAGCCAACGCCGATGACGATGTTGCAACCTTCATCAACGAGCTTCTTGATATTTGGAGCGTAGTCAGCATCTGACTGTGCTACCAAGTACTTCACTGTTGTGTTGGAGCTAGCGGCAGCCTGTGCGCCTGCCCATGCTGATGCGTTGAATGACTTGTCATCAACACCACCAGTATCAAGAGCAAGACATGCCTTTGTTGTCTTCGCAGCCGAAGCTGGTGTTACAGCGCCTGCTACTGCGAGGGATGCAGCGGCAAGTACTGCGACGATTCGAATTGTCTTTTTCAAAGTATTTCCTCCCGAGGGACCCATGGGGTTTCCATGGGTAACGTTGTAGGCGCACCCTATCCAGCGCCACCCACCTTTGCCGAATGCGGCTTATAACGAATTGGGCAAGGAAGGCCCTAAAAACGCTGAAAAATGGGAATAACTCGTGCTTTGAGAGGGAAACCCTCAAGGTGTTGTTGAAACTTTTCCACTCTTGATCGCAGAAACGGCGAAATTCACTCGCGCACTCGCTTTTTTGGCGCTGGGCGAGAGAAGTTTGAGGGAGATGCCGCCGTTTTTGACTGAGTACTCCCGGCCATAAAT